>JBAVWM010000073.1:0-2069 GCA_049697815.1 Methanoregula sp.
GCTGTTGCAGCTCACCAAACGGGAAACAGGTGCTGCAGAGTATCACATTTACAAACAGGGCACTGATGGCTATCACACTTACGAGTAGAATTATAATAATCACAAGGACAGGGATACCTTTCTTCTCATTCATTCTTCACTGGATATTTGATGAAGAACGGATATAAATCTTGGTTTTATCGTCATGGGGCACCACTTTTGTGCAATATAAACCGATACTACTGCCATTCGCAAATCCAACGGATATTTATCGTTAAATCCTGTTCACAAGGATTTTATAATTATTGAGTGGAGTAATTTTTTCACGGAACAATTTTCGCAATCGGGATCTCCAGAATATCTTCCGCACCGCAAACCTTGAGTTTCGGGATCAGCTGGTTCACGGTATTTTTCGGCACAACCGTCTGGATGCTGTAATAGTCGATCCCATGGAGGCGGCTGACGGTCGGTTTTTTCATGGCCGGCAGCGCCGCGACAATACGCTCCATGGACGCGGTCGGGACGTTCATGGTCAGGAGCACCTTGTGGCGGGCTTCGATGACCCCGAACAAAAGGGTTTTGATCTCCTCGATCTCGCGCCGCTTCTCCACGTCCTTCCAGCTCGTTTTATTGGCAATAATCGCGGTGTGGGACTCCATGATCTGGCCGATGATCTTGAGCCCGTTCTTCCGCAGGGTCGTCCCCGTTTCCGTCAGATCCACGACAACGTCCATCAGGTCCGGCACTTTTGCCTCGGATGCGCCGTACGAGTGGAAGAGCTGGACCGGGATCTTCAGGTCAAGAAAGAACTTCCGGGTGAGTTCGGGATATTCGCTCGTGACCCTGCTGTTCGGCCGGATCTGGTTCACGCTCTCGATCGGCTCGTCCCGATGGACGGCAACAACGATCTTCACGTTTCCCTCACCGGTCTTGCTGTAGGAGAGGTCTGCCACTTCCACGACATCGGACCCGGTCTCGCGGATCCAGTCAAGGCCCGAGATGCCGAGATCGAAATACCCCTTTTCCACGTAGGTCGGGATCTCCTGCGGGCGGAGGATCTTGATCTTGCCGATACGGCTGTCGGCGATCGTGGGATTATAGTCGCGGTCCGTGCGCCGGACCTCAAGGTCAGCCTCTTTGAAGAGCTGGAGCGTCTGGGCTTCAAGGCTGCCCTTCGGGAGTGCGATGGTGATCATATCGTACAACATCGCGTTAAAAAACGATAAAGGCGAAGGGTGGGCAGGCACCGGTCAGTCAAAGGTGTGGACCACGAGCCCGCTCAGCAGCTTGGGTTCAAACCACGTGGATTTCGGGGGCATGACCCCGCCGGCATCCGCGATGGAGAGGACTGTTTCGACCTTTACCGGCTGCATGGCAAAGGCGAGCTGGTATTTCCCGAGATCGACCAGTTTCTCCAGGTCGGCAACCGGGCGGGCCCCGCCGAGGTACTGGAGCCGGGCGTCCCCGCGGGGATCGGTAATCCCGAGGAGCCCTTCGAGCACCCAGGTCTGGAGCACGGCCACATCCAGCGTATCGGGCAGTGCGGCATTCTTTTCGAGCGGGCGGGTGCACTCGTACCACTGGCCCGCAAGGTACATGTGCATGACATGGTAGCGCTCAGGTTTTTTGATCTTTGGCGGGATATTGAATTCCGCCCCCCTGACATTCCCGTATGGTATAACTTCGAAATACTTTCTGAGATCCACCAGGAACGTGAGTGGAGTATAGGTCCCGAGGTCAGCCAGGAGACGGCTGTACCCGTGGATCCTGACCCGGTTCTGTGCAAACAGCACACCCATGAAGTGCGATACTTCCCCGTCAGCAGGCAGCCCCGCCGCGATCCGGTGGTCCGCCACGTTCACGGATGCTTTTGCCCGGTGGTGCCCATCGGCAATGTAGAGCGAGGGAACCTGCTGGAACTCCTGCTCAATCCGGGAGAGGACCCCGGGATCCGCGATTCGGAAGATCTGGTGGATGCCCCCCTGCTCTCCCCGCACCTCGGCATCAGGGACCGTTGCCGGGGTGATGAGACCGTTCAGGAAGGAAAAAACAGTGCCCGTATCCCGGTAGAGAAGGACAACGGGACCGTT
>JBAVWM010000074.1:0-8281 GCA_049697815.1 Methanoregula sp.
AGCCTGGTACTCGAACTCTTCGATTCTGCAAAAGAGCAGGGCCTGCATAATTTCAGCGAAAATGAACGCGAACTTCTCGAATATGCTGCCTTCCTTCACGATATCGGTTCGTTCATTTCTTACTCAAACCACCATGCCCACTCTTATTATATCATCAAGAATTCCGAACTACTGGGATTCGACCAGAACGAGATCACGTTTATGGCCAACATTGCCCGTTTCCACCGTAAAAAGACCCCGAGAAAGAGGGATCCGGAGGTAATGGAGCTCGAGTCCCACGAGCGGGATGCCCTGCGGATCCTGACAACGTTTATCCGTCTGAGTGAGAGCCTTGACCGGAGCCACGCTGCGCTTATCCGGCACGTAAAATTCACAAGAGTCGATAAGGAGAGCGTCCACCTCGAAGTTCTCGCCCGCGGCGACTGCCAGCTGGAGATCTGGGGTATTGAGGCGGAAAAAAAGGCGTTCGAGAAGATCTTCGAAAAACGGCTGATGATTGAGAGGATCCAGACCGGTGACAACGGGGATACCGGAGTCATTTCAGAGACCCGGGAATACTAGAGGCTTTGTATTTTCCTCAAGAAGCACCCGGTTTTTCCGGGACCATTTAACCTGAAAAGGCTGGCTGCATTGAAGGAGACCCGGACTGGCTGCCGCCCCATAACCCGGAGAACAGAAGAAAAATCCTGCTGGCAACTGACCGGGTAATACGTTACTATCCCATTTCGGGGATGCCCGGCGGGGGGGCATGCTGGCATGCCCCAGAGCGTCAGGGTTTTCTCCAATGATATCTACCGCGCTAAAAAAATTACATGTCCACCCTTGTCACGACCCCGTGGATCTTGTCGTAGGGCAGCTTGTAGAATTGTACAACCGACGGGGCGAGCCGCTTTATAGCAGCAAAGATCCTCCAGACAATGTGGGTCGTGACGATGTCCTCCATACCATAGAAGATGGTCTTTTCATCGATCCCGGCATCCGTCAAGATCGTGCCGATATCGACAATCTCCATGTACCCAAGGTAGATCTCAAAGATGGACAGGCCCGGGGTAATCTCGCGGGTGACCCCCCAGGTTACCCCGAACGGCTGCTCGGTCCGGATGATCGAGATGATGATATTGTCGTCGTACATGATATTGTTCGTGAACATGGTCCGCGGGATATACTGCGGGAGCTGGCGGAAATCGCGGGAGAAGAAGAGGGCGCTGCCGCTGATGCGGTTTACGGAATGATAGACTTCGTTGAATTCCGGCAGGAAGTCGTCCAGCGGGACCGGTTGCAGGGCAGCGGCGAGTTTCTTTTGGCCGCCGATATAGATCATGATGATGCAGAACGGGATGAACGCGATAAGGAGCGACCAATAGCCCCCGAACGGGATCTTCTGGAAATTCGATAGCAGGAAGACGGAGGTGACGACGAGCACTCCCATTGCGATAAAGCTCTTCACGATCTCGCCACGGAGGATAAAAATCCAGGTGATCATGATCCCGGTGATTGCCATCGTCCCGCTTACCGCAAGACCATAGGCATGGGTGAGATTGTTGGAAGTCCTGAAGATAGCAATAACCATGAGAACCGCAAAGAGGAGGAGCCAGTTGACGATATCGATATAGATCTGCGACCTGAGGCTGGGCGAGGTATATTCAACCCGCATGAGCGGCAGGATACGGGTTGTCAGGCCCTGGTAGACAATCGAGAAGATTCCCGAGATCATGGCCTGCGAGGCAATGATGGTCGCGGCAATGCTCATGAGGAGGAACGGAATGTAGAGGATAGCAAATTCGGAGGCGACCATCTCAAATAAGATATTGTGCGCACCGGGATGGGTCATCAGGAACGCGCCCTGGCCAAGGTAATTGATTGCAAGTGCGAAAAAGACAATGTACCATGCCCGCACAATCGGTGCCCGTCCCATATGCCCCATATCCGCGTACAGTGCTTCCCCCCCGGTTGCACAGAGGATGACAGAAGAGAGGATGAGGAATCCCGAAAGCCCGTTGTGCAGCAGGTAGCTGATTCCGTACATCGGGTTTATTGCGAGCAGAACCTGCGGGGCCGAAACCATGGCAACCAGTCCGCAGACTGCGAGGGATGCAAACCAGAGGATCATGACCGGCCCGAATGCCCAGGCCACGCGCTCGGATCCCCGGGCCTGGAACGAGAAGAGCCCGATTGCAATAACTGCGGCGATCAGCATAAGGTAAACCTGCGGGGTAGCTTGCAGGCCCGGGATAAGGAGTACCCCCTCCACTGCAGAAAGGATGCTGATAGCCGGGGTGATGACCCCGTCCCCGATGAAAAGGGAGATACCCACGATCGCGAGCAGGGATACAAAAGCAACGTGGTTGGAAGATTTCAGGAGGGGCAGCAGGATCTCCTTGAGCACAATCGTGCCTCCCTCACCTTTCTTACCGAGATGCATGGCAAGATAGGTATATTCGACCGTGACGAGGATGGTGAGGGTCCAGAGGATGAGGGAGAGGATCCCCATGATGTTCTGGGGTGTCGGGGGTATGAGGAGAAAAATTGCCGTCAGCGTATAGATGGGGCTCGTGCCGATATCGCCAAAGACAAGCCCCATTGACTTGACGATTGCCTGAAGGGGAACGTGATCGTCCGGCATTTCTTCATAACCTCTGATCAGAAACAGGGATAATGGTTTCCTTTTTCCGGAATTCCGGTACATCAGTCCTGTTATGTCTGTTCGCACGAGGCATCGGCAGCTTCCTTACGCTCTTTACGGTCGCTGGAATACATACGGAAGCTGGTGATCAGCAGCACGATAATGACCGGCCCCAGCACGAACCCCGCAAGGCCCATGGTGAGGATACCGCCGATGATGCCGATGAACATGATCACCGCGTTGATCTTGACCCGGCGGCCCACAAGCACCGGCCTTATATAGATCTCCGGCAGGCACGAAACGATCAGATAACCGAAGAAGAAGAGGATGAAGACGCCCCGGGCATCCCCCAGGGCAAGTGCATAGGTCCCGATGAGGAGGAAGGTTGCGGAGGACCCAAGGACCGGTATGAGTTCGCAGAAAGCAGCAAGGTAGGAGTAGAACAGGACATCGCCGTACCCGAGAAGATAGAAGACCGGCAGGGAGATGAAGAACGTGAGGACCGCGATGGTAACCTGGACAACATAGATGGCGTACAGCGTAGCGACCGTGACCGCTGACAGCCGCGTGACCCATTCGCAGATCACCGGCGGCATATGGGACATGAACCGTTTTTTCAGTTGATCGCCATGATAGAGCAGGGCATAGAGCGAGAAGAAGAAGACGAACATCATGAACAGGATAAGGGAGAGGTTCGCGATCAGGGTCTTCTGGTAATTCACAAAGATATCGTTTCCTTCAGCCAGTATGGGCGAGAGCGTGGTCTTGCTGACCGGCACGCCATAAGAGATCGGGCTGGTTGTTGGATCGTTGAGCCAGGTACCGATGACCGTGAACATGTTTGTTAACGTGGCCGCATTTGCCGTGAGAATCAGGAGAGTAATATATGCAACACCGGCAAAGGCCACCAGTACGCCACCGGTAATGATTGCTGCAGAGAAGAGGGGCTTAACCCGCACTGAAAGGCGGTGATGCAGCGGCATGAGCACGATGGCAAGCGACCCGCCCAGCAGCACCATACCCATCACCGACCAGAAAACCACGAAAGCGACAAGCGTGATGATGGCGATGATGGCGATAGGGAAAAGGTCGGAGTTCCGAAGCGCTGGCATGGACAGGGATCTGTTGCCCCGGATCGGGATTAAGGATTTGGTTTAAACCAGTACCGGAGCCCGGAACGATACCCATAACAATATAAAACTCCCACTCAGCTTGGAAACCAGATGACGCGCATCGAGCATATCGCCATGATCGCGCACGATATGGGGCCGATCTTCGGGTTCCTTGGCGTGGCTTCACTGTTGCCGTTTCTGGTGCTGGTTGCATTCAGCGAATGGAACCTCCTCCTGCCCATGGCAACGGCGCCGGCTGCGTTCTTTTTTCTCGGGTATGTCATCTCGCACCTCCCGTACCGCGATATCGAGCCCTCATTTTCAATGACGATGAGCGCCGTAGCCCTCGCGTGGCTTGCGATCGCGTTCATCGGGGCCCTGCCGTTTGTGTTCGGCCTCGGGATGTCCTTTACGGACGCGGTTTTTGAGGCAATGTCCGGCTGGACCGGCACGGGATTTACCATGATCACCTCCCTTGACACGACCCCGAACACACTCCTGTTCTGGCGATCGCTCTCGCAGTGGGTGGGGGGGATCGGGATCACGGCGTTCGGGATATCGCTGCACCGCAAGACCCGTCTCTCCCTGTTCCGGCTCTACCGTGCTGAAGGGCGGGAAGAGGAGCTGGTCTCTGCCGCCGCATCTTCCGGCCGTCGCATGTGGATGATCTACCTTGTCCTGACTTTTGCATTTACAGGGCTCATCATGCTGGCCGGTATCCCGCTCTGGGATTCCCTGAATCTCGTCATGGTTGCCATCGCTACCGGGAGTTTCACCCTGCATGCCGGGGGACTGGCATATTATAACAACCCGATGCTCGAAGTCCTGCTCATACCGGTCATGCTTGCCGGTGCAGTCCCGTTCAAGATCTTCTTCTTCCTGTACAATGGCAAGGTTGGCGCGATGTTCAGGGACCAGACCGTCCGGATCCTCTTATTGATCGCGCTCATCGGGAGCGTGATAACATCGCTGGACCTCTACATGTTCAGCAATATTGCCATTTCAGAGGCTTTCCGGCAGGGCACGTTCATGGCAGTCTCCGGACTCAGTACCTGCGGACTGCAGAACTCGAGTCCGCATGCATGGGCGGTGATCCCGCTTGCTGTTGTCATCCTGATGATGTTCATCGGGGGGGCAATGGGCAGTGCGGCCGGTGGTGTCAAGGTCAACCGCATCATCATGGTCTACGAAGGGATGAAATGGTGGTTCCGCCGCTTCTTTGTGAGCAGCCGGGTGAGCATCCCCCTCAGGTTCGGTGGCAGGACCGTGTCAAAGGAATTATCAGAACTGGCGATCTCCAGAAACCTGCTCGTCATCGTCGTGTACGTACTGACGATCTTCCTCGCCACCATCCTCACCCTTCACCTGTATATCACGTCATTCCGGCTGGAAGAAGTGGTCTTCGAGCTGGTCTCAGCGCTCAGTAATGTCGGGCTTTCGGTCGGGTTCATCAGTGCGGCAAGCCCGGTTCCCCTCAAATGGGAATTTACCCTCCTCATGTGGCTGGGCCGGCTCGAGATCGTGCCGGTTATCATCATTACCATGGGTCTTGTCAAGGGTATCCAGGAAGATCTTGCAGACAACAACCCGCCCGAACACCGGTAAGATCAGGTCTTTTCCGGTACCCCTGTGTATACTTTTATCGTCCCGCATAACGGCATGCCAGAACCACCTCATCTTTAATCTGCTTTGACTGCAAACTGTAGAGGAACACAAGGGAACCATGGCAGAGATCCGGATTATCGGGACAGCACATGTCTCGCAGAAAAGTGTGGATGAAGTTCGCGCGGCGATTGAGGAATATACTCCGGAAGTCGTGGCGATCGAACTGGATCCCTCGCGGTTCAAGGCATTGAAACGGGAAGCCCCCGATCCGACCGTCGAGGATGTCCTTGAAGTCAAAAATTTCAATTCCCTGCTCGTCCAGTGGCTGCTGGCTTACCTCCAGCGCAAGATCGGGTTTGACGTGGGAGTCGCGCCCGGGGCCGAGATGAAAGCCGCAATCGAGGAAGCGGAAAAACGGGGTATTGCCATTGCCCTCGTTGACCGGGACATCAGGACTACCCTCCTGCGGTTCTGGAATTCGCTCGGACTCATCGGGAAGATCAAGATGTTCTGGGCCCTGGTTGTTTCCATTGCCGAAGTGGACAATGGCGAACAGATCGATATCGAATCGCTCAAGGACCAGGATGTCATTGACGTGGTCATGGGGGAGTTCCGGAAGTTCTCCCCCGCCGGTGCCCATGCCCTTATCGATGAACGCGATGCCTATATCGCGCACCAGCTCGTGCTCCTCAAAGCCCAGCGGCCGGAGGGGAAGATCCTCGCAGTAGTCGGTGCCGGCCACCAGCAGGGAATCACCGGTTATCTCGACAATCCCGCAACGCTCCCTCCTTTCGATTCCCTGGTTGGCGAGCCCCGCTCACTTCCCTGGGGGAAGATCTTCGGTTTTGCCGTGACCGGCCTCTTTGTTTTCCTCCTTGCCGCCATCGCGTTCTCGGGTGTGGGGCTGGATGTTCTCCTGGAGGCATTCCTGTTCTGGGTGATTATTCATGGCGTACTCTCGGCGCTTTTCGTCCTGCTTGCCGGCGGGCACCCGTACTCTGCGCTCACCTGTTTCTGCGTGGCATGGATGACTTCCTTAAACCCGATGCTCCATGCCGGGTGGCTCGCTGCCTATGTAGAAGCCCGCGTGCGAAAGCCCCCGATCACCGATTTCCGGAAGATCTACGAGACCGAGTCCATCTCCGAGATGGCAAAGGTCCCGCTTTTCAAGGTAGTCCTTGTTGCCGCGCTGGGGAATCTTGGCAGCTTGCTAGGCACGATCCTGTATTTCATCTTCGTATTTCCGGTACTCGGTATCGACCCGGGTGTTGTGATAGCGGACGGGATCCACAATATGGGTGTCTGGGTGAGCGGGCTCTTCTGATTTTTTTTACTGGAGTATCCGGATCTCCCCGTCAATCCAGTCCTGGATGATCAGTTTCAACTCGTTTTTGCTCATGCCCGGCCGGCATCGGACGCGGATCTCCACTTCCAGCAGGTCGAGGATGGGGTGGACGGTGGTAAAATAGGTTTCCGTGCCGGTGAACCCGCCATTCCTGTCGAGGCTCTTCAGGACCAGCTCGTTGAGGTGCCCCATCTCCCCGGTCAGCTCGATGATTGTTTCGAGCGTCATGTTGACCGGCAGGTCGGCCGGGAATCCATCAGGAGGGTCTGAAGGCCCTATCGGTTTTTTGCCTGCATCATCGGGATTGGGATCGGGCATGATATCACCACAGCGTGTCGAGTTCAGCAAAACCTGCCATTTTTTTATTTCCCTATCGGTTCCGGCTTGGGCAGGTACGGAATGATCGTTGCAGCTATCTTGGCGAGATTCATGGACTGGAGGACAACCTTTCCAGGGCCGGTGAGCGTGGTGACAAAGAGTCCTTCGCCGCCAAAGAGCGCGGTAGTAATCCCTCCGGCGAGCGCGATATCATAGCTGACTGTGTTGTCGAACCCCACGACAAGGCCGGTCTGTACCTTGACCACTTCGCCCTCTTTTAAGTTCATGTCGATGATGTCCCCGCAACAGTGCAGGAACGCGGCCCCGGTGCCCGTCATCCGCTGGAGAATGAACCCCTCCCCGCCAAAGAGGCCGGCCCCGAGTTTCATAATTAACGCGATGTCAAGGCTGACCGACTCCTCGCAGCAGAGGAACGAACTCTTCTGGGCAATGAAATCTTTTCCGGGGGAGATCCGGACGGTGAAAATCTTGCCGGTCATGGTTCCGGCAAAGGATACAAATCCCGCTCCTTCCGCGGGAGCGAACCTGGTGAGGAAGAGGCTGTCGCCCGAGACCGCCCGCTTCAGCCCGGCAATGACCCCGCCCTTGAGCTGGCTTTCCATTGCAATGTTCCCGCTCATGTTCACCATCGAACCGGCCTCGGCAAAGATCCCTTCGCCCGGCTGCAGGTCTATCTTTGCCATCTGCTGGTTATCGCCTATGATCTCAAACTTCATGATCTCCGGTACCGGAATTTGGCAGATAAGGAGAAAGGTGTTGCGGGAAATTTTTTAAAAAAGGTTAAACTTAGGGGGGAATTGAAACAATAAACCCGATAACGATCAAGAGTAACGCAAGGATGATGAGATTAACGAGGACATTAATCCCCGCTGTTGCATCGTTTTCTCCCATTAAGGGCCTGTGTGGAATTTTTTGTTGTTATCATGCATTGAGTGAGAGCGTAGTACATTCAAATTTTTAGATATTTTTCGTCAAACAAAACAGGTTTTTGCATTTCCTGATATGCGTGCGATTCTTCCACCCCGTCAAGGAGTTTCGTCAGCGCAGGGAAGCACCGCTGGAAAGGGCATGGCACTGCGAGAAATGCGGTGCAATGGTACTGGCTCGGCTGCCGGACCTTTCTCAGGAATAATGGAGAGTACAAAAATTTGAATTATCCCTATGGCAGAATACCCAATCCGGTACCACAAATAACATCGGAGACCCGGATATCCGGGAAGGCTGCCAAAGTACACCGCCCGACCCCCCCCCTCACAC
>JBAVWM010000075.1:0-6406 GCA_049697815.1 Methanoregula sp.
GGATAGAGAAGGGAGGTGTAACCCTTTGAACTCCCCGGATCCTTTTTCATATGCCTTTCTCTGTGCAGAGGGTACGCTGCGCCGTATAACCCCGGTTCAATCATTGACCTGCAAAACGAACAGCAGCAACCGGTACCCTTTCTGGAATATAACGCCTGGGTGCAACGCCCGATCCCTTCTTTGAGGCATTACAATTCTCTGCAGGGATGATCCCGGCAGGTATGCTGTTTTCCTTTTTCTCAAAGGTCCTGTACGGATCAGGGAGTATCGGGTCCGCGAAGTTCCGGGCCGGATTCGTCTTCCGTGAGCAGTTCGCCTTCATCCACATCGTCTTCCGTGCACCAGATCTCGATCGAATGATCGGCCCCGATATATTCCTGGTGGTATTCAGCAGGAGTGGATCCCGGTGACATGGGCACCGAACTGACAATCTTCCCGTCTTTGAAGCTGTACAGCTTGCGGTATTTCCAACCCGGGCCGAGCACCGCGGTTCTGTCGTAATAGACGTCCTGCGCAAGCTGGTGGGTGAAGTAGATCCCTGGTTCCAGCTCAAAGAGGGGCTCGCGGACATACCGGCGGACGTACCAGCGGAGCTCTGCAACAAGCGAGAGGGCGCTGCCGAGCGTTGCGCAGGTGATAAATACCCCGCAGGATCTTTTCTGCGGGTGGTAAAAGCGGAGAGCCATCCGGCTGGTCTCGGAAGAGAAGAGGGTATGGTGGAGATCGGTGCCATCCCGCTGAATCAGGAGTATGTTCATCGGATCTCCCCTCCATGAGTGGGCGGTGACGGGCAGTATACCGGATCACGTATACATGCGGTTGTCCACCGCGGTCTCGTTCTTGACTTTCCGGACTGCATCCATGAAGTCGTTCATGCTGATAAAATCCGCTTCGTGCCGCACGGCAATCATACCGGCTTCACGGCAGACCGCCTCGAGCTCGGCACCCGTAAAATCCTCGGTAACGGCTGCGATCGCTTCGAGATCCACGTCGCTGATATGCATCTTCCGGGAATGGATCTTCAGGATCTGGAGCCGGGAGTGCTCGTCCGGCAGGGGGATCTCGATAAGGCGGTCAAACCTTCCCGGCCGCAGGAGTGCCGGGTCCAGCATGTCTGCACGGTTCGTGGCAGCCATGATCCGCACGTCACCGCGGTTATCAAACCCGTCCATCTCGGCAAGGAGCTGCATGAGGGTCCGCTGGACCTCGGCGCTGCCGGAGGTGCCATCATTGGTCCGCATGCTGCCGACCGCGTCAATCTCATCGATAAATACGATGGCGGGAGCCCGCTCGCGGGCAAGCTGGAAGAGCTCGCGGACAAGGCCGGCACCCTCGCCGATGAACTTGTGGACGAGCTCGCTGCCGGACATGCGGATAAAGGTGGCTTTTGCCTCGTGGGCAACGGCCTTGGCGATCAGGGTCTTTCCCGTGCCCGGCGCACCATACAGCAGGATGCCTTTTGGCGGCTCGACACCGATGCGCCGGAATATCTCCGGCTTGGTGAGCGGGTATTCGACGGCTTCCCGTACTTCCTTGATCTGGTCTATGAGGCCTCCGATCTGTTCGTAACAGATTGCCGGTGATTCCTCGAGCTCCATTACACGGACGCGGGCGTCGTAAATGTTGCCGATAACCTTGACAATGGAGAGGGCATTGTTAACCGCAACTTTTGCCCCCGGCTTCAGCAGCGCCCGGAGATCTTCCGGCGCGGTGGTCAGGTATTCCTGGTTGTTGCCCTGCTGGCGGAGGTAGATCTCGCCGTTCTCCAGGTTGTCCACGACAACAGCAACAAAAAGCGGCATGCGCTTGAGCTGGTTGTTCTCCCGCTTGAGCTGGCCGTTCTCTTTTACCAGTTCGTCCACTTTCACCTTCATCTCAAGGAGAGATGCTTCGAGTTCGTTAACCTGGATCTGGTATTTGAGCTCTGATGAAGGTGCAGTGTTTTTAACGGCAGTCTCTTCCATACTACTCTTATATGGCTATCTTCAACCATTTATGTAATGTGATTATGCATATCCGGGGCAGAGGTATTTCAAAAGGGAGGGCAAGCGGCCCGCTGCTGGTCAGCCCGGTACCGATCTCCTTCCTCTCGGGAGTGGATCCGGATTCGGGGATTATCATGGAAAAAGGTCACCCGCTTCAGGGAACCAGTATTTCCGGAACGGTGCTGGCATTCCCGTACGGGAAAGGTTCGACCGTGGGTTCGTACGTGCTCTATGCGCTGAGCAGGAACCGGCATGCACCTGCGGCCATCATCAATACAGAGGCAGAAGCGATCATCGCAACCGGTGCTATCATTGGCGGGATTCCGATGATTGACCGTATCGGGCTCCCGCTCGACCGGCTGAAGAACGGGACACCGGTCACCGTCGACGGGGATACGGGAGAGATGGATTATGAAGGCCCCCTGGCGGAATCCTGATCCGGCCCTCACAAAAAAGCACAATTATCAAATAATCCCTGCCCGTATATTCTGGTATGCAGAATAAAACCCCGTTCCTTGCAATCCTCCTTCTCTGCGCGGCGATCGGCATTGCCGGATGCACCGGTACCCCGGGCATCCCGGTATCCCTGCCAGCTGGAGGAACCCCCGCTGCCACGCAGGCACCGTCGGCACAGAACAACCTTGTCGTATCGCCCACTGACGTAGTTCCTGATAACAACCAGGTAACTGTCGTTGTCCAGGAAAAGGAATACACCGGTAGTATTCCGGTTGTTTTTGATGGCGGCAAGGGACAAAATCTGGTGAAATCCGCTGAAGTGACACTTTACCGTTCCGACGGACAGGTCATAAAAAAGTCGCTCGGTATCAAGAAGGGAGACCTGGTGAACCTTGAGGGAACAAAACAGACCGACCGCGTTGTTGTGCATGTCTCCGAAGTGAACGGGCAGACCTACAAAGTTGCTGATATCCTGAGCGAGTACCGCACGCGGTAACGGCACTGTGAAAAACTACATTCCCTTTTTTTTACTCTGTGGAAACGCAGACGAACCGGTCGGGTTCACACCGGAACCATGAAAATCATTAGAGTTACCTTAGCGAGGGTTCCCCGCCTCAGGGCCTCTGTACGGCACGGCGGGGCAAGAAGTTTGTTTGGGATTTTTTTGGATTATTAGTTACTGATCCACCGCGGGGCGTCCCTTCGGGGTGGCGGGGTTCATCGCAAATAATTGAGAGGGTGTGCACAATCCATTCATCACATCTCTTTAATTCGATTTTCATGGGAAATTATTCAAAAAACTCTGACGCTTTCGGGGGCTTTTCTCCCGCCGCGGGGACATTCCCGATTGTGATAACGAGGTATTGCCGGTAACCTTATTCGGGCCATGTCGTAATACGCCCCTTCCCCAACGGGGGACAACCTGGCGCAAGAGGGGGGCATCATATGATGTGAAAAAGGTTTTCTCCAGCATTTTTTTAAGGCAATCACGGGTAACGGTGAAGGCTAATTAATACCATAAGCTCTACCGTTTTTATTTTTTTTCCGGTGTAATGCAACCCTCACAGGTCCGGGTTCTTTGGAAAATGTTTATTACTTTTGTAGGGTATTCTGCTATAAACTGGTTTTCTTATGAAAAAGACAACATTGCTCCTCTGTTCGCTTGTCGTCATCTCGATTATGTTGATTGCAGGATGTACAACCCCGACCCCAACATCTCCCGCGACAACAGCGAAGTCAACGCCCGTTCCGACACCGGCGGTAACAGCTCCCCCCCAGCAGGATGAATACAAAGGTTGTTCCGTGGTAACAAATGACCGCTATAATAAACGGGAGGACATGACCTTCACGGATCTCCGGGGCTACAGGTATGCTGAGATTGTCCTGAATTGTAATCCGACATCCCCGGGCTATAACACGGTCGGACGGAACATCATGGTTGATCCCAAGGATTCTGTTCCGGATAGTCTCCTGGCAACCTTCTCACCCAAGGCTGTTGCAGCCGATTACCAGGTTCCCGGTGTCTCCCTGATTGGTCCGAGAATCTGGACGTTTGACATTATGGTCATTCCCACGGGTGTGCAGGTCCGCGATTTCGACGGTATAGAAGCACGCTGGACGGGATATTCCGACGGATCTGGACCGACTACACCATACGTACCGTTCACGGTTGAACGGTCTTCCACCTATCACTGGAATACCGGGAAACCTGCCTATATCCTTGATGATCCCAGCGGCACCCCCTGGATCCTGACTTCGTATAATCCTGAATATGTCAGCGAGGGGGATCTCAACAACCTCGACAAAAAACTCAACCTCCCGCAGGGATGGAAATTCAGGGTAGTCACCCTGAACGAGGACCTTATTGAAATTCCTATGAACGGCACGGTTTATAGTCTGGTGGACGAATTACAAGGTGTGTGGGATCAGGCCAAAGCAGGTACAGGCGTCAACTACACACCTTGAGCACTTCTTTTTTGCCAGCGTTCAGGAATCGGAGTAACGGGCAGAAAAGCAGGAACGTTATCAGGTTTTTTTGGTAATCCTTCAGATCACTCTTTTTAATTGTCCGGAAAGAATAGTTACGGCAATGCAGGTCAACTGGCGATGGATCCATGCGGCTCGGAACTCGTATGCAGTGCTGTATGCTGCATGCGAACGTGACGGTTTTATCCTGCGGGCGGTTGACAGCCCCCTGGATGAGGTGACCTGCTACAGCCTCAATTCGATCAATGCCGCAGCATACCGGGACGAGATCGCTAGTGCGGACTGTCTCACGGTTGTCGGCGGCCCGCATGCAACGGCCTGCCCGCGGGAGGTGGCCAAATTTGCGGATTATGTGGTTGTCGGCGAGGGGGAATATACCCTGCCACGGCTGCTGGAGGACCTCCGCGATGGCGGGGAAGGCCGGATTCCGGGGGTGATGACCGGGGACTTTTTTACACCGGCAATAACAAGCGTCATCGTCGATGCCTACCCGGCATTCTCGGAGATGAAGGGCTATGTTGAGATCACCCGGGGATGCCCGCATGCCTGCGGGTACTGCCAGACCCCCCAGATATTCGGCCACTGCATGCGGCACCGTTCGATCGATGCAGTGGCCCGGTTCGCGAACCGGCATGAGCAGTCCCGGTTCGTCTCGCCCAATGCGTTTGCCTACGGTTCGGATGGGCGCCACCCCCGGTGGGACAAGATCGAGCACCTCTTCATGCAATGCCGGCACCAGATCTTCTTTGGAACATTCCCGAGCGAGGTCCGGCCGGAGTTTGTCTGTCACAAATCGCTCTCGCTTGTCACGCGATACTGCGCCAACACAAAACTCCATTTCGGTGCCCAGTCCGGCAGCGATGCCGTCCTTCTCGGGCTCCACCGCGGGCATACCGTGGCCGACGTGTTCCATGCCGTTGACCTGTGCGGGGAATACGCGCTTGTCCCGGTGGTTGACTTTATCGTCGGGCTCCCGTTCGAATCAGATGACGACCAGCGTGCAACGCTCGATTGTATCCGCCAGATCGCAAGGCACGGGATCATCCATGTTCACCGCTTTCTTCCCCTCCCCGGTACTCCCCTTGCAGGCACCGTTGCGCGTGAGCTGCTCCCGGAAGCGGAAAAGATCCTCGGGAAACTCGCGTTACGGGGAAGACTGACCGGGTCGTGGAATGATCCTGCGGTAAGGTTTTTTAGACGCCCTTCAAATGATATACCATGAAAGATGTGCTATTGATAGCAGATCTCCATGGTCAATTCGGTAAAATTGATTCATTTCTGGAACTCAATCCGGAAGCGGTATTTATTGCAGGCGATATTACGAATATGGGTCCGGTTGACGCGGTCGATGACGTGCTCTCACGCATCGATGTGCCGTGTTTTGCAGTGCCCGGCAACTGCGACCCGCGTGAGATCCTCGAGACGCTCGAACACTCGGACACCGTGTCTATGCACGGTTCCGCGATCAACCTCGGCAAAATGACCCTGGTTGGTGTCGGCGGGTCGAACCCGACCCCCTTCAGCACCCCGTTCGAGCTCACCGACAAGCAGATAGATGACGTGTTGAACAGCGCAATGAAAAAAATGGAAAAAACGGTCCACAACGTCCTTCTCTGCCATGCCCCTCCCTATGAGACACTCGATAAGCCGGCGGGAGAGCATGTGGGGAGCCACAGTATCCGGAAGCACATGAAGGCGTTTGACCTTGTCTGCTGTGCCCACATCCACGAGGCCCGGGGCATCATGGACATCGATGGTGTCAAGGTCGTCAACCCCGGCCCGGCAATGGACGGCCACTGTGCCATGATCCATTTTGGCAACGAGGCCCGGGATATCAGGATCGAGCTGCTGACTGTTTAGACCGGTGCGGTTCTATTCTCCATCTCCCTTTCTTTTAACCGGCTCACCGAGCGAAGCGGGAGAGAGAGTTTTAAAGAAAATTTTCCCTCTTGAGAACCTGTCTTCGCCATACTATAGCC
>JBAVWM010000076.1:0-3632 GCA_049697815.1 Methanoregula sp.
GAACGTACTTTGTACGGTCAATTATCTCTAGAGATGAGAGAAGTATAAAGCAAATTTTGTACAGCTGTATGAACAACTCAACATAACATGAGGCGATAATATTGTCGAAAGTTGTAGAGATTTCCCCAACCACAAGACATGAGGGACACTCCAAGCTCGTCTTGAAGGTCAACGACGCAGGCATCATCGAGACGGGTAACTGGTGTTCCATTACCCCGGTGAGGGGAGTTGAAAAACTCGCCGTCGGAAAGACACCCGAACAGGTGCCCAAGATAGCATCAAGGGTCTGTGGTATCTGCCCGATTGCCCACACGATTGCCGCTACTGAGGCTATGGAAGCATCCATCAAGTGTGAGATCCCCAAGGACGCACTGATGCTCCGTCACATCCTTCAGCTCGCGAACCGGCTGCACAGCATTGCACTGCACGACATCCTGATCCTGCCCGACCTGTATTTACCGGGCACCGAGACCAAGATCAACCCGTTTACGGCAGAAGAGCCGGTACGCACGGTTGCAAAGCGCATCCAGCGCCTCCGTGAGATCGGCCAGACCGTCGGCCAGATCGCCGGCGGCGACTGCATCCACCCGAGAAACACCAAAGTCGGCGGCATGTACCGCAATGTTTCCGAGCAGGCAAAGACCAAGATGTACGACCTTGCCAAGGAAGGACTTGTCCTTGCGCATGCTCAGATGGACCTTATGATCGCGATCCTCCGGAACTACCAGGCACGCGAGCATGTGGACGTCGGCGGCATGAAGGTCGCGCTCCCAAAGACCCTTGGTTACCACAACCAGGGCTACCTTGCAACCCATGCATTCTACGGCTGCTCAAGCCTTGACGAATGCCCCGACTTCGACATCAGCCGGTTCAAGGAAGTCAGGCCGTGGGACTGGTACATGGGCGAGATGGACGTCACACTCGAAGAACCCAGGTACCCAATCGGCGGAACCACCAAACTCGGCACCAAGGTCAACCCGCAGATGGAAGCCTGTACCGGTATCCCGATGTACGACGGCCAGCCCGTTGAAGTAGGCCCACGTGCCCGTCTCGTAACTTATAAGAACTATGATGAGAAGGGAACCGTAGCCCAGAACATTGCCCGTGAGATGGAATACACCGACTGCTTATATGAGATGATCGACTGCCTTGACGAGCTCAACACAAATGGCAAGGTCATGGCAGACTATGTCCCTGACGGGGATGGCTCTCTCGGCTGGGCAACCAACGAAGCTCCACGCGGTACCGATGTCCACATTGCACGCGTCAAGGACTGGAAGGTCCAGTACTTCAGCATGCTCGTCCCGACCACCTGGAACTTCGCCACCTGCAGTGCAGCCCTCCAGGGCGCACCCTGGCAGCTCGCAGAAGTCATCATGCGCGGGTACGACCCCTGTGTATCATGTGCAACCCACATGATCGTAGTGGATGAGGACAACAAGGTAGTGGCTCAGAAGCTCATCCAGTGAGTAACCCGCGATGCTGTATCCAGAGATCGTGATAGCAGGGTGTGGAAACCCCCTGTTTGCCGATGACGGCTTTGGTCCGACAGTAATCGAAGAGATGGAAAAAATCCAGCTTCCCGACAATGTAATGATAATCGATGCAGGCCTTGGCGGCCCGCACTTTATTTTTACCCTGCTCGACCCGGAAGTAACGAAGAAACTCATCATCGTCGATATTGCCGATTTCGGCGCAGAGCCTGGATCGATAACCAAGCTCAGGCCCGAAGATTTACCACCGGGCGCATACCGTGATGCCCACTCGTGGGATCTCACCGAGCCGCTCCAGCGGATCAAGGACCAGATCGAGGTTACGATCATCGGGGTCCAGCCTGCAAGGGTTACAGCCCCTGAGTTTGAACTCGGGCTTTCTGATGAACTTCAGAAGGCAATTCCGAAAACAATTCGGGTTATACTGGAAACAATAGGGGTGGAAAATGAGTTTTCTAGACAGTATCTTCAAGAAGAAGGACGCCAGCCCGGCAGCACCGCAGAAACCCGCGGCTGCAGCGAAAAGTGCTGACGTAGCACCAAAAGCATCAGAAACAAAAAAGGAGGTTAAGCCTGTGGCAGACAAGATAACAGTAGGTTACACACACCTGAGTGGGTGTACCGGTTGTACTGTGGCATTAGCAGACAACTATGCCGGATTATTAACACTCCTCGACAAGTACGTCGACCTGAAGTACATGCCAACACTTGCAGACGCAAGGCACATCCAGAAGGTCGATGTTTCATTTATCGAGGGTTCAGTCTGTATTAACGACAAACTCGCAGTAGCAGAGGTCAAGGAAACCCGTGAAAAGTCAGCAGTGGTCGTCGCACTCGGCGGCTGTGCCTGCTATGGCAACATCACCCGGTTCTCCCGTGGTGGCCAGCAGAACCAGCCGGCACACGAGGCATACCTGCCTGTCGGCGACCTGATCAAAGTGGACGTGTACATCCCCGGATGCGCACCGACCCCGCAGCTGATCAGGAACGTTGCGGTCATGGCATACCTGCTCCTCAAGGGAACCAAAGACCAGAAGGACCTCGCAACGGCATACCTGAAGCCGCTCATGATGGCAGCGGACAAGGGAACCACCGCATGCTTCTGCGACCTGATGACCAACGTCATCAACCAGGGTCTCTGCATGGGATGCGGCAGTTGTGCATCAGCCTGCCCGGTCAATGCAATTACCCATGAGTACGGCAAGCCCCAGGGCGAGCGCGATCTGTGCATCAAGTGCGGTGCCTGTTATAACCAGTGCCCGCGGAGCTGGTTCAGCTTTGATGTGGTATCGAACTATGAGGCGATCAACGAGGCCATAATGGCGGCACTCCAGTGAAGGTGATTGAAATGGGAGCAGAACTCGGTAATTACAAATCATGCGTCTCAGCCCGGAGCACCGACAAGGAGATCCTCAAGCACGCACAGGATGGCGGCATTGTCACCCAGTTGTTTGGATTCGCTCTTGACGAGGGCATTATTGATGGGGCAATTGTTGCAGGGACCAAGGAATTCGCGCATAAGCACCCGGCAAAAGCAATGATGGACAACTCTAACATGGAGTTCCATGAGCCCTGGAGACCAATTCCGGTGATCGTCAACACCAAGGCTGAACTGCTTGCAGCAGCAGGTACCAAGTACAACATCAGCCCGAATGTTTCTTTGATCAAGGAAGCAACCCGGAGCTTTGGTCTGGACAAGGTCGGTATCGTCGGTACCCCCTGCCAGATGCAGGCAATCCGGAAACTCCAGCTCTACCCGGTTGGTGCCCGTGATGTCGGCGCCAGCATTGCACTTGCTGTCGGGATCTTCTGCATGGAGAACTTCCCCTACCAGAGCATCCTCCAGCTCGTGGAAGACCACGCGGCAATGAAGCTCGAAGCCGTCAAGAAGATGGAGATCGGCAAGGGCAAGTTCTGGGTATACGGCAAGCGCGGACAGGTCGTCCAGCTGCCACTCAAGGTGACCCACAAGTACGAGCAGCCAGGCTGCCACGTCTGCCTTGACTATGTAGCCAACCTCGGTGACATCTCCACCGGCTCGGTCGGCAGCCCCGATGGATGGAGCACCGTATTTGTCAGGTCCAAGATCGGAGACTCGGTCTGGGGCAAGGCAATGGCAGCAGGATGCTTTGAGACCCA
>JBAVWM010000077.1:0-2798 GCA_049697815.1 Methanoregula sp.
GGGGCGCCCAAGCGGCGGGGCGAAGCCCCTGGAGCGTCAAGTAACATGATTTCTCCAGAGCAAAAAATAATGTAATGTTATGAGGGCTCCCCGCCTCAGGGCCTCTGTGCGGCACGGCGACTTATGGTCACTGATCCGCCGCGGGGGCGCCCCTTTGAGGAGCGGCAGCGTTCATCGCACATGATTGAGAGGGTATGAACAATCCCTTGATCAGATCTGTTTAATTCAATTTTCGCAGGAAAAAAATCGCTTTAACGATCCCGGGGGCTGCGGCGATTGTTGCCTTTGCCCCTGCCGCTGGGGCGTCCCCATAATGCGACAAACTCCCTTAATATCAGCGAAAAGGTCAACGAAGAACAGGTTTTCCATCATGAGCGTGAAGGGGGGTTCAGGGGATGTACCCCCGGGGCTGCCTCCCTCCCTGGAGGAGCGAGGAGGTCACATCCTCGCAGATACCAAACTGGCACCTCACCAGCCGTACCATCGATCCCGGATAATGCTCCCTGATAGTAAAACTCCAGAGAGATAGCATGATATCCGAAGAAAAATAACACCTACTGATCGAGAGATGGAGAACGGGAAGGTCACGATCGGTCTTATCCAGATGAGCGTGGATGAGGACCGCGAACTGATGCTGAAAAAAGCTCAGGCCAGGGTAGAAGAGGCAGCAGGCGCCGGCGCAGACATCATCTGCCTTCCGGAACTCTACCGGTCCCGCTATTTCCCCCAACATATCGGGATCGATGCATCTGGTTCTGCTGAGACCGTACCCGGAGAGTCCACCGGAATTTTTTCCCGGATTGCAAAGGAACACGAGGTTGTCATCATCGTCCCGCTGTACGAGAAGGCGCAGGACGGGAACTATTATAATTCGGCAGTTGTCATCAACCCGGATGGCACCCGGGGCACTCCCTATCACAAAGTCCATATCCCGCAGGACCCGGGTTTTTTTGAAAAAGGGTATTTCTATCCCGGGTCTTCCTACCAGGTCGTTTCCACGCAGTTTGGCCGCATTGCGGTCCTCATCTGTTACGACCAGTGGTTCCCGGAGGCGGCACGCAGCGTTGCTCTTGAAGGGGCAGAGATAATCTTCTACCCGACTGCCATCGGGCATCCGGATAGTGAAACCCCCCGGGAAGGAAACTGGCAGGACGCATGGGAACTGATCCAGCGGAGCCATGCCGTGGCAAACAGTGTCCACGTTGCCGCGGTAAACCGCGTCGGGCAGGAAGGGTCCTGTGCCTTCTTTGGCGGATCCTTTGTCTGTGATGCGTTCGGTAATGTTCTTGCAAAGGCCGGTGACCGTGAGGAGATAGTCCTGAGCTCTGTGGATCTCACGATGAATCACGAGGTCCGGGAATCCTGGGGCTTCTTCCGGAACCGCAGGCCGGATACGTACGGGAAACTATCCGTCCCGTTCCCCGGCGAATCCGGAGTATTCCCGGCCCTTCGCAGGGGAGACACCCCGCGGAACCGGGGATTCCATATGCCGGCCGAGTGGGAACCCCACGAGGCTGTCTGGCTCTCGTGGCCCCATAACCAGAGGACCTTTCCCCACGTTGCCGAGGTCGAAAATGCCTACTATGCCTTTATCCGGGCAGTCCATGTATCCGAGCGGATCGAACTTTTCGTACCAACGGCAGTCATCCACCGGATCGTGAGAGCCCGGCTCCGCGAGATGGGTGTGGACCTCTCAAGGATCGTCCTGCATACCAGTGAATATTCCGATATCTGGATCCGGGATTATGGCCCGATCTTCCTGGTGAACCGTGTTCTTGGGAAGACTGTCATGGTACGCTGGAATTTCAATGCATGGGGGAATAAGTACAAGGACCAGATCCGTGACGGCAGGATCCCCCATACTATGAACAGGCGTCTCTCTCTCCCGATGTTCGAGCCGGGCATTGTGCTGGAAGGCGGATCCATCGATGTGAACGGGCGGGGGACGCTCCTTACCACCCGGGCCTGCCTCCTCAACCCCAACCGCAACCCGGCGTTGTCCGCCGGCCAGATTGAGGATACGCTCAAAGAGTACCTGGGAATTGAGAAGGTGATCTGGCTCAACGACGGGGTTGTCGGGGACGATACCGACGGGCATGTCGATGATATCGCCCGTTTTGTCGGGCCCTCCACGGTCGTATGCGCCTATGAGACGGATAAAGCCGATGCGAATTACCAGGCCCTGCACGACAACTACGAGATCCTGCGGCAGTCAAGCGACCAGGACGGAAAACCGATCACGGTCATCAGACTGCCCATGCCTGCAAAAGTTGCCGACAGCGATGAGCGGTACCCGGCGAGCTACACGAACTTCTATATCGGCAATACCGTTGTTGTCGTACCGGTCTTCAATGACCCCCACGATGCAGAAGCACTCCGCATTATCCAAGAGATCTTCCCGGGCCGGACCGTTACGGGGATCGATGCCCGGGCGCTGGTGGAGGGCTACGGGACATTCCATTGTGCCACCCAGCAGCAGCCGAAGGTATGAGAGAGAGAATGGGGTGAAGAAATCGGAAGATCTGCAGTTCTAACGGAAATGCGGGTGCATGTACCTGTGAGTACAGATACCTCCTTGATAATATCGGGCAGGACGGGAACTTGCTCAGCCCAGCGGATGGTCGGCCGGTGCCGGAGGAAAGCCTCTACCGGTACCTGCCAGAAAAATCCTATACACCTCCCACAAGCGGCCTCGGGGGCTCGGTTCGGCAAATGTATAGTCCTTATCGTGCACTAAAAGGTGGTTTTTTTTTCTATTAACTGATTTAAAATTTTTCCCTGCCATTCTCTATTATCCC
>JBAVWM010000078.1:0-9618 GCA_049697815.1 Methanoregula sp.
CCTCATCTCTCCCTCATGATACAGGAATGAGCCGGATCGTCCGGTCCTGGAGACCGTTTTTTTAATACAATACACTACGGTTTTGGCGTACCGGTCACCTTCACCGCTTGCCGGGACCTGCTCATAGTACCCTTTCGCACGTAACCAATCTATAGCATTATAACAGCAGAGAAAAAAGCGATGAGTATGGAATCTTCCGACAAGATTACGATTCAATCGTACCCGAAGCTGGCAGCGGCAATCCTTCTCTGCGTTATCGTGGGCAGCCTAGGATCCCTGGTGACCACCACCGGATCCGGCTCTTGGTACTCAACCCTGCAGAAACCTTTCTTCGCCCCGCCAAACTGGCTCTTTGCACCCATGTGGCTCACGCTCTTCGTGCTCATGGGAATTGCGCTCTATCTTGTCTGGGAATCCGGCACAGAGCGCCGCGATGTACAGGTCGCACTCGGGATATTCGGCGTGCAGTTTCTCCTCAATGTCATCTGGTCGTTCCTCTTCTTCGGCCTTGAATCGCCCCTCCTTGGTCTTATTGACATCCTCCTCCTCTGGGTGATGATCGTGGCTACCATCCTGGCATTTTACCGGGTGAAGAAGAGTGCCGCGTACCTCCTCATCCCATACCTTGCGTGGGTGACGATTGCCGCGGCACTGAACGGTGCGATTTACTTCATGAACCCGTGACCGGCAATCGCTCTCCGGGATCCCCCTGAGTAGGATCTGCGGCAGGACCGATGGGAGAACCAGTGTAACCCTTGCCGGTGCTCTCCCGGTTCCCTGGTTCCGTTCGGATAAGCGTTCAGCGGGACCTCATAATGACGATGGAAACGTGCGATAATTAAGGAAAAACGTGGGTCGGGTAATGATCCCGCCGGAAAATTTCATGGGAAAAAACAACCATCATAAAAAAGTGAAAAATTATGGGGAAGAAAAATATTATTTCTTCTTAGGGGCTGCCTTCTTCTTAGCTGCCTTCTTTGGTTCCGGCTTCTTTGCCGCTGCTTTCTTTGCTGCTGCCATGTGGTTTCCACCTCCTACCGGAAAGGGTTATATTTTTTCTCAATCTGTGAATTAATAAATATTTTGGTCGCAACGGGATTTTCAGCCATAGAATCATACCAAACCATCATTTTTTTGGCAGGAAAATGACTGCTTCCGGTCAAGAAAGGATTAACAAAGCGTTCCATCACGAAATGCGCAATTGTTCATTCAATGCCCGGATTGTTCTGAATCGAAATATTTTGGCGATTTATATTTCGCAAAATAGCATTTTTTTCATGGGGAGGGAGCGCATGTACAGGAGATGCAAGACCCCATTGTTCACGGAGGTGCCCGCACAAAAAAAATTCGGGCCGGGAACGATAACCAGGATTCCCCCAAAAACATCCCGTCCCGTATGAAAAAGCAGTTCCTTCCCGGACTCACCGGGAGTTACGGAGACCTGTTGCGGTGCTGTTCGTGATAAGTCCGGGCACATCGAACGATATGACCCTCTCTGGTGTCGGCCGCCCTGTTTTCCTGCCTCGGTCTGACGGGTACCGCCATCCCGGGAAAGATATACGGGTTGCCGCTCCAGGCTCATCAACTCTCTTGTTTTCAGGGCCGATCGCAGATATCCTCTCGCTGTTGTATCTCTCTCTTGCTGACGTTGAATGCTCGGGAATTGCCGGCACCTTTCTGTTTTTCAGGGAATTGGAGGCAAACGAAGCAGAACCCGCTGAACCTTTGACACCTGCTTCGATGGCGATACGGAAAAAAAGGGATAATCTTCCGGGAAAATTATGATCCGTCTTTTGTACCAGGTTCCGGCCCGGTCGGTACCTGGCCGGCACATCCCGGTGTTTCTCCGCGTGTCCTTCCCCGGATGATCCCGTACATCACCCACGTACCGGCCGCCAGCACGAATACGAGGACCAGCGTACGAAGGACCAGGGCCGTGTACTGGTCGCCCCCGGCGGTCGTGAACAGGAAGTATCCATAGGTTATCACCGCAAGGACAACCGCCCCAAGACCGATGGCCGTTGCACGGAATGCGGTGAACATCCGGCTCTTCGTGTCGGGAAAGATCAACAGTCCTATCAGGCCAAATCCGCAGTACACGGTCCCGGTAAAGAGCAGTGCCCAGATTATCAGGTCTGCCGGCAGGGAACTCATGAGCGGTCAGCTCCCGGGTTTTTTCCTGTCCAGACCAGCACGCCAAAACAGCATATGCCAAAGAGAATGACAAAATCGATGATGATGAGCATCCCCCATGCGATGCTGAGGGTGAGGGCAGCCATCGATACGAGGATGACTGCCACCGTACCTGCAACAAGCCGGTCGTCCCGTGACTTTGTGCGAACACCCCGCAGGATGACGCAGAGGGCAAGGATCCCCAGGACCAGGGCGGTAAAAAGCCACGTATCGATCATGTCTGCTAGTACCATGGGAAAGAATCGTATTTATCCATGCTCCCGCTGCAGCCGCCCGGGAGCAGCAGTCAAAAAAACCGGGCACTCATCGAAGAATTCTGGTGAAAATACGCGAATCAACGGGAAATTGAAATTTTTGGCTGGTATGAAAAAGTGTCATAAATATTTCATTCTCATCTATGAACCAAGGGGTTCATTGCGCACTCTGGAGAAACGGACATGAAAAAAGTGTTCGCACCAGAACCATAAAAATCGTTAAAAATAATGTAATTTTGTGAGGGCTCTCCACATCAGGGCCTCTGTACGGCATGGCGGGGCAGTGCAATGTTTTCACATATTCGTATGGTCACTGATCCGCCGCGAGGGCGCCCCACCGGGGCAGCGGCGTGCATCGTAAATTATTGAGAGGTATGAACAATCCATTGCTCACATCGGGTTAATTCAATGTAATATGAAAAAGCCCCGGTATTTTCATCCTGTATGCTTGTTGCCCTTCGGTATCATGTCGGTTTTCAGGGGAAATCCTGTTTTTAAAAGAGTGATCTTACTGAAGACCAGGCCAGATGTTATCATCAGTTAGAGCAGCTTTCACGGTCAAAAAAACCTGCGGGAATTCTGGTACATCGGAGCCTGCTACGAGCACTGTTGTACCTCATTTCCCCCGCTCCCCGTATTTTAGAGGTCTAATTTTAGAGAAATGCGGAACGGCCGGAATAATTGAACGATCACCGACGGGAAGGGATGAGGTCGTATTTAGCAATGTTACGAAGACTAAAAAAACGGGAGGGGATAGGTTTGGGACACGGCGAGGAGCGGCCGGGGGATATACCTGACTCCACTCCGGGAACGTCAGGGATAAAGTGGTATTCCACAGAGCAAAAAATGGATCCTTGGTCCGGGTTGAAGCAACGTACCGGTTAATCATAAATGAGGATACCGGCGAACCGGAAGTCGTCGGTGTTTCACGGGATATTACAGAAAAAAAGATTTTGGAAATTTGAAGTTATTTTACGTGTCCGCTATTACCAGGGGTCAAAGTTGTGGACGTTATCGATACAACCCTGGTACATATTCGCGAGGTCGTCAGGGACAATGTTGGCCAGACCGTTTGTGGTGATAGTCAGGTTCCGATCGAGCACCTTAGCCTTGAATTGCCACCCCTCAGGCAACTTCAGTCTTTGGGCCAGGGTCGGGAGATTGGCCTCTTCCAGGCTACGGTCAACGTGGTTTGTGTACGTCTGCATGACCCAGGTGTGTCTATCGGGTGATCGCAACAGGAAGACCGGCTTGCTCTTCAGGAATTCGTACTTGGTGACGCGGTGAATCTTCATCGGCGAGTAGGCCTGTGAAGACTGGTCTTTTGAGGTGTCGAAGCCTGCAGGCATCTGCATTTTTGCGACGAAGTTGAATTCGAGGCCGTCGATTTCACGGGATTCGCCGGCAAGGGAGAGCGTCAGGTTATCCATCATCCAGAAGCGCCGGGGATTCTTCCATACCACATCCGACCGGGTCTTTTGTGCCAGTACTTTGGCATCCATTGGATCGTACCTGCCGGGCGGGCAATCGTTCAGCGGCGTGGTGTTGTACACCAGGGCTTCCATTCCCCCGGCTACTTTTTTCATCAGGAACAGCTCACATTGGGGACGGCCGCGGACCTTTTCAACGTAAAGAGAATTTTCAGTTTTGCTCATAGTCTTCCTCCATCTTGTTTGTTGGTTTTTCGATATCTGTCCTATAATAATTTGCTTTTAACACCTGACCACCTTGGGTTCAGTCCACCTTCCTTCTGTTGCCTCTTCTTTCGGCCAGTAGAGGCGCAGGGCCATCAGGAACGGTCCCTTCGGTGCGGGCAGCCAGTTGGTTTCCCTGTCCTTGCCGGGGGATTCGTTCTGGACAAGCAGCGTCAGTCCGCCGTCGGCATCGTGTTTCATCTGCGGCAGCATCGGGGAATTGATCAGGTAGCGGTTGAGCGGATTGGCAACGAGCAGGTTCTCGGGCAGTCCATACATTGTCAGTGACCAGAATGCATTGACGGGCGGCAACTGGCCCGGTGCAAACCGCAGCATGTACCGGTTGGCCCCCACGAGCGGCTGCCCGTCGGAATCAAGTGTATACATCGGATACATCGCTTCCTGTTTTGAATTTCCATAGTTCCCGAGTACAAACGCGACCATCCGGTAGAAGAAATTGTTCTTCAGCTCATCCCTTGTGCCGTAGAGGTCGCCAAAGACAACTTCCTTCGTATCGAACCGGTTTTTCTTAAAGTCCGCAAAGGCAGCCCAGGCGTCGGCGATTCCCTGCCCGATGGCTGTCTTTATTTCGGCTGGGAACGCACCGGCGTCAAAGGTCCTGCCGGCTCCGACACCGATCCTCGCGAAACTGGCCATGAGTTCCTTTTCAGATGGATGGGAGGGGCAGAACTTGAGCGTGAAGTTCAGGATGTTGAAAAAATCGGGCGAGGTCTTTAATGCATCAAGCGTCGGTGGTTCGATGAAATCAATAACAGGGGCGGCCCCAGGCTTTGGCTGGCCCGGAAATTCCGACAGCATCTGCACGTTATAGTCGTTCTGGATCTTCTTTACGTTGTCGAGGTCACCCGGGTTGAAGAGCTGCGTTCGATATACGGCGAGTGCCAGTTCAGTCTCCGAGCGGATTACTTTCTTGATGCCCTTGGGGACCTCGCCTTTCCAGCCGGGCCCGGCGATAAGGAAACTCCCCCCATCGTTGCCGGTGGTGCGGCTCCCGATGTAATCAAAGTTGAACGTAGAGAAGTCGATGAGCTGGATGCTGAAATAGCGCTGCTTTTCAATAGGCGGGACGGTGATTACGAGGGGTTCGGTGCGGAGGTCCATACCCAGCATGGAGTATGGCGTGTCCGAGTTGGGGACCTTCACCGCCTTGTCCTCAGACGTGAAGACACGAGGTATGTTGCGGATCTGGTTCCAGGGCGCTTTGAATTCCGGGCTCCGGCGGTTCACAAAGTAGGTATAGAGGACGAGGTAGTTGCCCACCATCGGGTAGCCGTAGATATAGGCCTCCTTTGCGATAGCCCGGGCCTCCCCGGAGCTGACGTTATCTCCTGTTTCAGGTACACTTTTTTCCATCTGAATATCACCAATGTATCTCTTATCGTCGTAGAGTGGCTAACCCGACTTACATCTTTCATACCAGACAGTGCGGGGCACGGGGCATCCGTGCACTGGTATTTTGACTGGTGCTATCGTCGACCCCTTCTCCACTTGTATAACAATACCACAATGAGACAAAAAACAATTGCAGCAATAATCCCGATAAATAAACCCTTTCCTGCGAACCAGTCTGCCATAGGTAATTCCTGTGAGTTTGGAGATAAAAAATCATTGCTCTCCTGTTTGATGCAGCCAGCCGGGCGCCACGATACCCATTATTTCTGATGAACCTGTCAGATCCTGCCGGAACATGCTCCGGGCCGGCCGTTCATTTTTATCCATCCAGCGCGAATGGTACGACAGATGCGCCCGTCCTATCTTGGGAAAATTTTATTGCGCTGGTGTGACGCATGCCATACCCCGGTGCTTGCGGAGAAATGTTCCTGCGGTGCCGCGACCCGGCCGGTGCCGGTGACACCGCCCGGTGATGCCCGCCCGGCATTTCCTGCCGATATCGCTCTCATCAACCGGATCTACGAAGACCATTTCGGTGCCCCGCTCGTGCCGGAAGGGCACCTTGCCCTCTTAAACAAGGTCCCGGACAAGGACCGGATGGAAGAGATCATTGTCGGAGGCGGTATTGCCGGGATCATCCGATATTTCCCGGACGAGCGGCGGTGGGAACCGGTCCCCCGGCCGGAGGCCTGCAACCTCTTTTCCCCGAAAAAGCGGGTCGTGGTGATCGGCGACGACGCGGTCCCGTTCATCCGCGACCAGGGCATGAGCGTGCTCCGGCCCGGGATGATCTCCATCGATGACAACGTGCAGGCCGCAGACGAGGTCTTCATCCTCACACAGGACGGCACCTGCATCGGTGTCGGGCGGGCGAAGGTTGATGCAGCCACCGCCCGGGCCATGGAAAAGGGATCGATCGTCCGGACCCGGCGCAATATTGCATCGCAGATAGTCCCGGGCAAGGCCACATGGGACGATGCGGTGCAGGCGAATGCGGACGTGCTGGAGCGTGCGGAAGGTTCCTCGATCCTGTTCGTGCAGGAGGTTGCGGATCGCAACCCGCAGCTCGCCAGAAACGTTTCCTACTCCGGCGGGAAGGACAGCCTGGCCACCCTGCTGGTCGTCACCAAGGCTATCGGGAAGGTGCCGATGCTCTTTGCCGATACCGGCCTTGAGTTCCCCGAGACCTATGAGAATATTGTTACGGCGTCCCGGCGGTACGGCCTTGAGGTGATCCGGACGGACGGGAACACCACGTTCTGGAAGACCTTTGAGGAGCAGGGTCCGCCTGCCGTCAATGCCCGGTGGTGCTGCAAAGTCTGCAAACTGATCCCGGTCGGGAACCTGATTAACCAGGAATGGGGGGAGTGCCTCTCGTTCATCGGCCAGCGGCGGTACGAGTCGGCCACCCGCGCCCGGAGCGACCGGGTCTGGCGGAACAGGAACGTGCGGGCCCAGCTCTCCGCAGCCCCGATCCATGCCTGGACAGCCCTGCATGTCTGGCTGTACCTGATACGCGAGAAGGCGCCGTATAATATCCTGTACGAGCGGCACCTGGACCGGATCGGATGTTTCATGTGTCCGTCCAGCGATATGGCACTGATCCACATGATAGAGACGGAGTATCCCGGCCTCTGGCAGGGCTGGCTCGACCGGCTCGAACAGTACCGGCAGGCACACGGGCTCCCTGCGGAATGGGTGACGGAAGGAAGATGGCGGCTTGTGGAGGGAGGCAGGGATGAAGAAGATAGCCATTATTGATTACGGTCTCGGGAACCTCCGCAGCGTGATCCGGGGGCTTGAGAAAGCCGGCGCGAATGCAGTCATCACCTGCGATGCCGAAAAGATTGCATCCGCAGACGGCCTCGTATTGCCGGGTGTCGGGGCGTTCCACGAGGGCATGGACCAGCTCGGCCCCCTCCAGGAGACGGTTGTCGAGAGCGCCCGGCAGGTCCCGCTGCTCGGTATCTGCCTTGGCATGCAGATGCTTCTGGAGACGAGCGAGGAGCACGGGATCCACCGGGGACTCGGTCTCATCCCCGGCAATGCCCGGCGTTTCCCCCGTGGTTCCGGGCAGAAAGTACCCCACATGGGCTGGAACTCCCTCACCATAGAAAAGGCCGACAACACGCTCTTTGCCGGGTTCAAGGCCGAGGAGTACGTGTATTTTGTCCACTCCTACTATGCAGACACCCTGCCGGCGTTCACGCTCACGACAACGCAGTACATCTGCCCGTTTGCATCCTCGATCGGCAACCGGAACGTCTTCGGCGTCCAGTTCCACCCGGAAAAGAGCGGTGCAACAGGCCTGCGGCTGCTCAATAACTTTATCGGCCTGGTGTAATGTTCCTGTTTTTTGCCTGAGAGAAATTTTTGCCCGGGAGAAAACCTTTTTTCGAACATAAAGCCCCCCTCTTGCGCCAATGAGTCCACCATTGGGGACCGGGCGCATTATGACAGAAGGATTTGGATTATCAAAAAAATTCTCAAAATTTTATTACAGGTACTACATCACAATCTCCCGTAGTGATGCCGCAACGGCGGTGGTATGCCTGCATGCCCCCACGAGCGTCAGAGTTTTTGGAGGATTTCTCCAGAACAAAAAGAATTTTTTGCTCTGGAGAAACGCACACGAGTAAAGTGCTCGCACCCGAACCATGAAACTTGTAAAAATAATGTAATGTTATGAGGGCTCCCCTGCCACAGGGTCACTGCACGGCACGGTGGGGCAGGGCGATTTTTTCACATGAGCTTATGGTCACTGATCCGCCGCGGGGGCGCCCCTTTGAGGTGCGGCGGCGTTCATTGCACATAATTGAGATGGTTTGAACAATCCCTTGATCAGATGTTTAATTCAATTTTCATGGGAAATCCCATTTTTAAAGGAGTGATCTCGCCGAAGACCCGGCCGGATGGTATCGTCCGATGGAGCGGCTTTCACGGTCAAAAACCCCTGCGGGAAGTCTGGTACACCGGAGCCTGCTGCGAGCCCGGTTGTACCTCATTTCCTCCGGCCCCCGGATTTCAGAGATCATAATTTTAGAAAAATGCGGAACCAGGCCGGAATAATTGAACGATTACCGACGGGGACGGAATGAGGTCGTATAGAGTAATGTTACGAAGACTAAAAAGCGGGAGGGGATATGGTTGGGGACGCGGGCGAGGAGCGGACGGGGGATATGCCTGCCTCCTCCCCGGGAACGTCAGAGATAAAAAGGAATTCTCCAGAGCAGAATTTTTGCGTAAGTGTCCTTTCAATCGGAAACCTATTATTCCCGGCCATTCGATGCTGTTGTCATGAAACGGATCCTGCTGATTGCGTTATGTTTCGCGTCCATCGTGGGGACTGCATCTGCATACGGACTGTACCTCGACTGTCCCCCGTCCATCCAGGTAGGACTTCCGCTGAAATGCTCGATTGACAGCGATCTCCCTGCCGGGTATACGTTCGATCTCGTCATGTACCGCTCCCAGTACACTGCAACGGAGATCAGTCGGCAGCCGGTGACGATCCAGGAGAACAAGAACACCCAGTACCGGCTGTTCGAGACCCAGGGGCTGCCGGGAGGCACCTACAAGATAGAAATGCAGCTGGAGACTACCGGGGGGGAAGAGTCGCTCCGCTCGGATTCTGTGACCATGAAGATCGTCCAGATCCTTGATCGTTCCGGCGAGATCACCATCACGTCGCCCGAGACCCAGACCCTTGAGGAGGCGCTCAGGATCGAGGGAACGATTGACAAGCTGAGTAACGAGGGAGTCCAGATCGAGGTCCGGGGGCCTGAAGGCAGGATCTTCGGGCCGCAATATATCGGTACGAAGACCGATGTGAAAAACGATGCCGGTATCTTCACGTACAGGGTAACGGTCGATGGTCCGGGCATCTATGAAGTCTCCTTCAGCGATCCCAAGGGGTACATCGGCACCACGTCGTTTACGGTGGCTGAACCTCCGACACCTGAACCGACCACGGTCCCGACAACCGTCCCCGTCACCACGCCCCGTCCCGTGACAACCATCCCGACGCCCCTGCCAACCACGACCCAGTCCCCGCTCCCGCTGCC
>JBAVWM010000079.1:0-3828 GCA_049697815.1 Methanoregula sp.
GAAAATCCCCGCGTTTGCTCTGGATTTTCATCTCGCGGGCAACAGCACCGTCCATGCCATCGCAGAAGGCGTTCACCATGACCGCGATAACCCCCCAGAGTTCCATACGGAGATAGAACAGGATACCGGCAGCTGCCGATGCCAGCAGCGCCGCGATGGTGAAGAAATTGGGGGTAAGCCGGCAGCGGATTGCGACAGAGACAACCGGGTCTAAAAACACTTTCGCCTGAGAACGGTACTGGTCGATCATGACACGGTCTCCAGGTAACCAGACCAGTCGATATGACCGAAGTCTGCCGGGATCTCTCCCCGGACAAAGCCCTCGATACATCCGGCGCCGTAGGCAGCGTCATGACCCGTGGTGTCGAGCTCGAGGATCTGTGAAGGGTCGAAGGCAACAACCGTCTCGATCAGGCAGACATCAAGGGCTTCCGCATCGGCGTTCTCCCGGATCTTCTTTTCCCCGTATTTCCGCCGGGCCAGGCGTTTTTTGAGCTCATCGGGACGGCAGCGGAGGACCACGATCCTGTCACACGGGAGCAGGTGGGCCATGTGGCCTTCCACAAATCCGTCAAGGGGAACAAATTCACGGGCCCAGCGGTCCGTGTCAATGATCTGGGCGTCACGCTCCTCGTCCTCGCCAATGACATAGGGACCAACGGTGGAAGTCAGGTGGACCACCGTATGTCCTCTCCGGGAAAGTTCGTCCCCGATCATCGATTTCCCGGTGCCGGGCGTTCCCGTGATGCCGCACATCATAGCGAGTTTATCACCTGCACGAACCGCTCGTTCTCCCAGTCCTCACCAACACTGACGCGGATATAGTGGTCAGCAAGACCGGTGAAACTCCGGCATGAACGGACTGCCACACCCTTGCGGGCGAGCTCCTCCACCATGGCGTCACCCGTCTGAGGGGTAACGTCGACCATCACGAAGTTCGCATCGGAGGGGAGGACCGGGTATTTTACCTCATCCATGAACCGCTTCCGCCAGTGTCTGACCTGTGCAATGTATCGCCCGGCATGGGCGGTGTCAGACAGGGCAGCTGCTGCTGCTGCCATCGATACCGAGTTGACCGTAAACGGCGTCGCGGCCCGCTGGTACCATGGCGGCAGCCACCGCGGAGTAAAGGCGTAGCCAATCCGGAGGCCGGCAAGGGAGTGGACCTTCGAGAAGGTCCGGCCAAGGACGAGGTTCTCGTGCTTCTTCATCAGCGGCAGATAATCGGTTTTTGAGAACTCGACATAGGCATTGTCGAGGAAGAGGAGACCCTCGATTCCTTCGAGAACATCCCGGACAATGTCCGGGCTTGTAGCGTTCCCCGTGGGATTGTTGGGCGAGCAGAGGACGGTGATCTTTGCATTTTTTGCCGCCCCGATCAGCTTCTTCGGGTCAACCGAGAAGTCTGCTTCACGGGGGACGGTGATGACACGAGCTCCCTGCCCCATAGCTGCAAGGGCATAGAAGGAGAACGTAGGCGTTGAGACCGCCACGCTCTCGCCCGGCTCGACCAGTGTGCGGATAATCGTCTCAATAACCCCGTCCATGCCGACCCCGGTCACGAAATGATAGTCCCCATAATGCGCCCGGAGGGCGTTTTTCAGGATATTCACCCGCTCGTCCGGGTACCGGTTGACCGTGCGGAGTGCCTCCTCCGCTGCTTTCAGGGCGGCGGGGGAGAGGGGTTCGGGGTTCTCGTTGCTCGCGAGCCGGGCTACGCGGTCGATACCGTACTCGCGGGCAATGTCCCCGGCCTTCTTTGCAAAGGCGTAGCCGCTCATCTTTTTGTAGCAGGACCTAACCAAGCGCTCCATTAATCACCCTGACTGCACGGTCAATCTCCGCATCGGTAATGATGAGCGGGGGAACGAGACGCAGGTTCCCGTCCGCTGCACAGTTGACGAGAACCCCCTGTTCTGCGCACTTTTTCTGGATATCCGGGCATTTGTCGCCTATGGTCATTCCTATCATCAGCCCGCGGACACGCGGGTCGTACTTCTGAAGCCCCGCGCGGAACCGCTCGCCTTTCCGGCTCACATCGGGAAGGATCTTCTCGATAACACCGATGGTTGCAAGGGCCGCTGCACAGGCAAGCGGGCCACCGGCAAACGTGCTGCCGTGTTCGCCCTTTTTGAACTCGAGGTCCTCGCGGGCAACAAGGGCGCCCATGGGAAAGCCGCTCGCGATCCCTTTGGCGAGAGTGACGATATCAGGCTGCACCTTCGTATGCTGCATGGCAAGCCATGCACCGGTACGTCCCATGCCGGTCTGCACTTCATCAACGATCATGAGGGCGTCGCTCTTGTCGCAGATCTCGCGTATCCCTTCAAGGAAGCTGTCGGGCGGGATAATAACACCTGCCTCGCCCTGGATGGGTTCGACAATGACACCGGCAGTATCGCTGTCAACAGCCTTGCGGACCGCGTCTGTGTCCCCGTACTCAACAAAACTCTTGACCATGCCGAGAGGCTCGAACGGCTCGCGGATCGCCGGCTTGTGGGTCACGGCAAGCGAGCCTACGGTACGCCCGTGGAAGCCGTGCGTGAAGGCAACGAATTTCTTCCTGCCGGTCCTGACCCGGGCGAGCTTGAGCGCCCCGTCGGTTGCTTCCGCGCCGGAGTTGGAGAAGAAGGCCTTGTGCATCCCGGTGATCTCCACGATTTTCATTGCAAGCTCTCCCTGGTGCGGGACATAGTACAGGTTCGAGCAGTGGATGAGCTGGTGCGCCTGGTCGCAGATTGCCTTTACCACCGCCGGGTGGCAGTGACCGGTGCTGCAGACAGCGATGCCTGCCACGCAATCGAGATATTTCTTTCCTTCCGCATCCCAGACGTCCGATCCCTCGCCTTTCACAAGGGCAATTTCCCGGGTGAAGGCGGGCATGAAGTATTGCTCATCAAGTTTCTTGTACACGCTTGTCTTTTCCATGGTATCACGTTTGCTGAGAGGTACTGTTTCAGGTACTGTTCTCTTGTTTTTTTGGGGGTTATTCGTATTCGATCGTTGCAGGCGGTTTGGCCGTTATGTCATAGACAACCCGGGCCACACTCGGGATGTCTGCGGTGATTCTCGACCCTATTCTTGTCAGGTGCCCGAAGGGGATGTTGACCGGGTCGGCGGTCATAGCATCCCGTGAATTCACGGCCCGTACGGCTACGATCCACCCGTGGATCCGGTTGTCCCCCTTGACCCCGGTGCCGAGGCCGATGAGAGCTGCAAAGCACTGCCAGGGGCGGTACTTTTCAACCAGTTCGTCCTCGACTATCCAGTTGGCTTCCCGTACGACAGCAATCTTCTCTCTTGTCACTTCTCCAAGCACCCTCACGGAAAGCCCGGGACCCGGGAAAGGCATCCGGTGCTGGATCTCCGGGGGGAGTCCCAGCGCCCCGGCCACCTCCCGCACCTCATCCTTGTACAGGTCGCGGACCGGTTCGATCACCCGGGTAAACTCCATGTGGAGCGGCATGCCCCCGACATTGTGGTGGCTCTTTATCCCGCCATCGCTCTCGATCCGGTCGGGATAGATGGTCCCCTGCAGCAGGCATGTTGCTCCATGTTTCTTTGCCTCGCGCTCGAAGACCCGGATGAACCGTTCGCCGATTGCCTTCCTTTTCGCCTCGGGGTCTAAAATCCCCTTCAGGGCATCAAGAAACTCATCTTCTGCATGCACGATATCGAGATGGATCGTACTGAAGATCGTTCGGATGCGGTCGGTCTCCCCTTTCCGCATCAGGCCGGTATCGATGTAAATCGGGATCAGGTTGTCACCAATGGCACGGGCGGCAAGGGCTGCACAGACCGAACTGTCAACACCCCCGGAGAGGGCCA
>JBAVWM010000080.1:0-5197 GCA_049697815.1 Methanoregula sp.
TTGCGTGCGTCTTCTTCCATACTGAAGTGCTGCTCAGGGTCCACGGGGTGCGGATGCCGACAAACCAGTTTGGCTCCGCATGCTCCAGCAGGAATCCGATATAGATGAACAGGATCCCGATCATGAATGGCATCACGAGGTTGGGGCTTACCGGAACCCCCAGCCCCCAGAGAATGATCTGCAGCTGGATGACAAAGAAGAAGACTGCAAACACCAGGATAAAACCGTCGTAGTAGTCCTGGAATTTCTGATAATTTTCCCGGAGGGGGTCGATGCGGGGAAGGACCAGGAAGAGGGCAGAAAAAACCGCCATGAGGACGGGGACAAGGAGAAGCCCCCAGAACTTCGGCATCATGCCGTTCACTTCTCCCGCGGCGTTCCAGTGGGACGCCACAACGTCAGGCATCAGCGGGTAGACGGCAACAGTCACCGCTGTCGTCAGGATAATAACAACGAGGGCAGCGACGCGGATCAGATTCATGGATCAGGATATCGGCTCCCGGCATATGAATGAGCGGGTAACAGTTCCGGGCAAGTTTTTTTATCTTTGCACTATCAGGATTGAGATACCTGATGATCCACCCGAATATAGCCCGGTTGAGGCTCTCCAGCCAGCAGATCCAGGACCCGTCCCTGGCGGACCCGGCGGACGTTGTCCGGACACTCGGTGCCATACAGGCGCAGGATTATGCCGGGGCCCTCTGGTCGGTAGGGCTCCGGACACCGGCCGCAATGGTGACCGCTATCCAGGAGGCGATCGCCAGACGGCAGATTGTACGGACCTGGCTGCTGCGGGGCACGCTCCACTTCGTAGCCCAGGAGGACATTCGGTGGATCCTCAGTCTTGCTGCCCCTCGCATCATCGCCGGCAGCGCCGGGCGCCACCGTCAGCTCGGCCTTTCTGACGATGACTTTGCCCGGAGCAGGCAGGTCATAGCAGACGAGATGAAAGGAGGCAGGCAGCTCACACGGGAAGAGATATTCCGGCTTCTGAGCGAAAGAGGCGTCTCAACGGATGGCCAGCGGGGATACCATCTCCTCGTTATGGCCGGGCTGGAAGCGCTCATTTGTTTCGGGCCGAACCGGGGCAGGCAGCAGACCTTCGTCCTGCTCGATGACTGGGTTCCGGAGACCGGACGAGACCCCGGGCAAAAGGAGGCTCCGGGATGGCTGGCGGAGCGTTATTTCCGGGGGCACGGTCCGGCAACCCTGCAGGATTTTGCCAGGTGGTCGGGGCTGACGGTCTCCGGGGCAAAGGCCGGAGTTGCGGCGGCCGGGTCCAGGCTTTCACCGGTTACCTCTGGCGGGAAAGACTATTTCATGGCGGCAGCTGCGGACCGGGATCCTGGTGAACCGGCCGCATACCTCCTGCCGGGCTTTGATGAGTATATCCTCGGGTACCGGGACCGCAGCGCTGTGCTCGACCCCTTGGTTGCCGGGAGAACCGTTATCGGCGGTAACGGGATGATGCTGCCAACGGTGGTTATCGACGGCATCGTGGCCGGGACATGGAAGCGGAGCATCGGAAAGCAGGAGATCGCGATCGGCGTGAATCCCCTCCTGCCGCTGCGCCGGGTCCGGAACGAGCTGGTCCTTGAAGCAGCGGAGCGGTATGGGAAGTTCATGGGAATGCCGGTAACCGTGACATGGTGAACGGCGATGTTTTCTGCGCCTGGTGGTTTGAACGGTAATGGCTGGTATCCCGCTTAAAAAAAAGAATTATTTTACCTTGATCTCCTTTCTCCCCGACCACAGGCCGTGAAGGTTGCAGTACTCAATGGCGTGGATAACGCCACCCTTCTGCAGTTTCACGCTCAGAGTCACTTCCGGCTGGGTCGTGACGGCGTTCAGGGACACCTTGCCCAGGAAGACCGGGTTGAAGGCGCGGCCCTCCTCTTCGAACATGACCATGATCCACCGGATCGAATGCTCAACCGTATTGGGGTGGGGCCCCACCGTCACCTTCAGGCTGAACTGTTCATCAGGCTTTACCTGTGCCGGCGCCTCGATCTTCGGCGTGTGGCTCTCGCGTTTGCCGAGTGCTTCCCCGGCCGCGGCATCGTACGTGTTCACCAGTTCTCCAAATGTCCGTCCTGTCATACGGTCACCTCAATCTCTCCCCGGCCAGGTGCGCCTCGCTTCCGGGCTGCTCCGGCACGCGGGCTGCCCGCCGGTACTCTGCCACGAGTGGCATGTGCTATGGTTACGCCGGGGATATAATAAACTCCCTCCTCATGGCAAACCGGGAATCAGCGCCCCGCCCTGACCGGCGCCCTGATGGTTACCCTTGCCGTCATAAGCCGCCGGCCGGGATCGTGGGAGCCGTGCAGAACGACGTCCTCCCGTTCGGGTACCATGCAGAACATTATGCCCGGTCGATCCCGGGCGCATTGCTGACGTGGTTCACCGGGAGCGAGCGCCATTTCATCTACCTCGAAGTCTGCCACGATAGCCGGGATGCCGGCGGGGTTCCTCTCTGCCGCGACCGGCCCGGAGTCGACCGTGCCGCGGCCCATGCCTGTCTCATATCTATCATCGCAGGTTTTTTCGACCGGCATCTCCGGTGAATCTGCAGGAAACCCCGGGGCCCCTCAAGGACGGGGGCGTACGCGGACGGGATTACCATGCCCGAAACGTTCATTGCAGTGCATCCCGATACACCCCCTCATGGCAGAACCGCTCATCCTTGTTACCGGTTCAACCGATGGTATCGGGAAAGCAACCGCAACCGCACTTGCCGCCGGGGGAGCGGAGGTTATCCTCCACGGTCGAGATGAAAAGAAAGGGAAACGCGTGCAGGAGGAACTGGCACGGAAGGCCGGCGCCGGCCGTCCCGATCTCGTCATTGCCGACTATTCCCGGCAGGATGAGATCCGCAGCATGGCCGCGGATATCGGATCGCGTTATACCCGGCTCGATGTTCTGGTCAACGATGCGGGGACCTACCAGAAGACCCGGCACGTGACGGGGGAAGGCACCGAGATGACCTTTGCCGTGAACTACCTCGGGCCATTCCTCCTCACGCACCTCCTGCTCCCGCTGCTCCGGAAGAGTCCTGCTGCCCGTATTGTCACCGTCGCTTCCAGTGCTCACGAGGACGTGGACCGTATCGACTGGGACAACCTGCCGCAGCAACGGCGGTATGACTCCTGGAGTGCCTATGCGCTCTCGAAATTCGCTGATGTGACCTTCACCTATGTCCTGGCACGGAACCTTGAAGGGACCGTGGTCACTGCCAACTGCCTGCACCCCGGGGTCGTCAATACGAAACTCTCCCGGTCCGCAGCCCCCGGCATTGCAACAATCACACCGGTAGAGGGGGCCCGGACATCGATCTTCCTCGCCCGTTCCCCGGAGGTGGCCGGGGTATCGGGGAAGTATTTCGATTCCCTTCGCCCGATCCGGTCATCGGCCCTCTCGTACGACCGGGCAGTTCAGGAACGGCTCTGGAAGATGGCTGAGGACCTGACGGGGACACGAGGGGGAGAGAGGTGATACCTGTCCGGTAGTACTTTAGACCGATTTCAGGTATCCAAAAAGAATTTTCCTACAGTTCTCTCCTAAAGAACGTGATCATCTCGCCGTACGCGTTCTCGGCATAATCCTGCCGGTTCAGGCTCCCGTTGACAATCATGAACCCGTGCGGCTGCCCCTGGTAAACCTTGAGCTCAAAGTACTTGCCGGCAGTATCGAGTTTTGTCGAGTAGTTATAGATCGTACCAATCGGGCTTGCCTGGTCCCGGGAGCCGTGGATCATGAGCATCGGGGATGTGAGTTCCGCGATATGGGACGCGGGCGTCGTGTCATTGGCAAAGCCCGGGTTGTCCGGGAACCCGTACCAGGCCACCCCGGCCCGGAAGTCTTTCATCTGGGGGAGGAAGAGCATGGTGTAGCGCCCCCCGGCGCAGAACCCCGTGAGGCCGAGCTTCGTGCTGTCGACATCGGTGCGGGAACGGAGGGTGTCGACTGACGATTGGATGATAGTCCCGACCTCGGCATCGCCCGCCTGCGTATTGAAGGTCTGCCATTCGGGGGCGATAACGACAAACCCGTCACCCGCGATCCGGTCGCACATGTCCTTGTATCCCGGTTCAAGCCCGTTGAAGGAATGGAGGAGGACGAGACCGGGGTGCTTCCCGGGAGTGGCCGGCGCCGCGATGTATGCCGGATAGGTCTTACCTGCAGCGGTGATCGTGGTCATACTTCCGGGCACGGGACCGGATGCCGGCCCGGGCGTCGTGGGCACGGAAAGGCTTCCCTGCTGCGAACTGGTGCACCCTGCCAGAAACACGGAGACGATCAGCGTGCCTGCACACAGGGCGATAAAGAGGGATCTGTTCATCTGTTCTCACCGGCAACCCCTCTTTCCGGACAATAAAAAATAGCTTGCGATGATGACAACATGCCGTGGGTAAATAATTTCCGGCACTGCCCCGTTTCCTCCCGCATAACCCCCCTTTATCCTGGAGAAAACCTAGCATGCTTCCGAAAGTCGTCCTCCACACCGTTTTTATTCTGTGAACTTTTCATACTGGAGCGGATGCTCCGGCAGTATTCTGACCTTGCACCGGTACAAGAAAGACGTCAGTTTCGCCATGACAGTGACATCATGATAAAATCAAGACAGGATTGTTTTTCATTATCATGATCTTGAGCACCGAAACCATATTCTTGATAAACATAGGAAAATACATATGAAGTCCAAACTATCCGAAACTCAGGATACTATTACCGGACTTGAACTTGTGCCGCGTCTATGCTCCCTTAAGAAATATACACCTGTTACCGTTAAAAAATTTCGAATTAACGGAGATGTTATCTCCTATGCTTCCCCGGAGTCTACGTATGTTCAGACAAAAAAATTGTTGGATGAAGCGAAAACTTCTATCTTAATCGGCATTTACGATTTTACCGCACGTTACATGAGCGATATTCTTATGAATGCCCTTAAACGGGGTGTAACCGTATCAATAATGCTGGATCTCGATAACCGGAAAGGGGAATCTGAGCTGTGGTAACAGATGAAAAATTGTGGTATTACGGGAATTCCGGCACCTTCCTGTGCAAGTCGCGAAGCGAGATATTTTTCGTCCTGCCATGAAAAAGTGATCGTGATAGATACTCTGTGGACACTCGTTCAGAGCGGTAATTACACTGATAACAGCATTCCGAAGAATGAAGTCGATGGATGCGATCC
>JBAVWM010000081.1:0-4070 GCA_049697815.1 Methanoregula sp.
TTCCCCTGCCGCAGGTCTCCCCTCCTGTTTTGCTGGGGGAAATTACGGCATCAGCGCCGGACAATGCAATGATCCTGTTCCCCGGGAGCGTAGTACGTTTTTAAATATTTAATGAAGAAGTACTAGCATGAAACAATTCAAACTCTTTGTCTGTCTGGTCTTCCTGCTGCTGGTTCTGACCGTAGTACCGGCCACTGCCTCTCCTGTCATTTCCAGCATCTCCCCGTCATCCGCGCCCAATACTGGTGATGTTACCGTCACGATCACCGGTACCGGTTTTAACGAACAAAGTACGGTATGGCTGGATACACCGTACGCCCTTGACGGCTCCCTGTACGGAAAAATTGTCAGTTGGAGTCCGACATCGATTACCTGCACGTTTTCATTCCACAACCAGACCCCGACCCGGTATCATGTGTGGGTCAACAGTCCTTTTCTCTCTCCGGTGAACAACAACCTTCAGGAAGATGTCGGTTTCCTCCGTGAAGGCTTCACGCTCTACCAGGCTACCGGCACGGCTGCAACAACCACGACTGTCCCGATACCCGCGTATGGGAATATCAGTGTATCATCAATTCCATCCGGGGCAGATGTCTATCTTGATAACGAGTACAAAGGACTCACACCACTCACGATGAAAAATGTCGAAAACGGGAATCATGTCGTATTAGTCAGACTAAGCGGTTATCAGGACTGGACACAAAGAGTCGTGGTTCTTGGAAATTCACCATCAGTATCTGCCAGGCTTGTTCCGATCCCCACGACAACGAGCGCTCCTACAACGGCTACAACGGTACCACCTACCAACCCTACTCCCGTTGCATCCACGAAGGCAACTGCATCGCTACCAGGAATTGAAATAGGGATTATAGCGACAATCGGTGCTGCACTTCTTATTACGAAACGAACATAATTTTTTTTCATTCACGGTCGGTTGTGCATTCGTAAAACGGGTTTTTATCCTGCCATGCTTCCCACCCGGTTCCCGGGGAACAAGAGGGATCTTTCGTCCGATATCGTTCACCAGTTTTTTTTTTTAGAGGGAACCGGAACCCGGCATTTCGGTTCATTCCGGTCATACAGGTATACCCCCAGAGGGGGATTTCACGGGGTTTTCTCCAGAGCCGGAATTTTTTCATGAACCCGGAATTTTCATGGTAATACGTGCCACTCAGGGGATCGTAACAGGACTATGTATAAAGCAGATGACCATATATCTGAATATATGACCGATGTCGCAGTATTCGTTGATTCCCGGGGAGGGAATACCAGGAAACTGGCGGATGCCATTGCAGAAGAGCTGAGCGTTACGGTGGGGGACATCACGGCATCACTGCCGGACGATGCAAAGATCCTGTTCCTTGGAAGCGGGACGTATGGCGGCAAGCCGGGAGAGGCTCTGATGAAGTTCATCGGGTCCGGCAGCCTGACGGGAAAAAAGGTCGCCATGTTCGGCACTTCGGCGAGTCCCGCGGGAAGTGAAAAAATGATTGCCGTGATGACAGATGCTTTAACGCAGAAGGGGGCAACCATTCTGGGGAGCTATCACTGCCCGGGCAAATTCCTCATCATGAACTGGGGGCGCCCGAGCAAGGAAGACCTGGACAAGGCAAAGAAATTCGCGCGGGAGATACTTACCGTGCCACCCCTTTGAGACAGGTCAGATCCGGTCTTCCATGGGAACGTTGCTTATGTCAAAACAAGAAAGGATTTAAAACAAAATGTAAAACATACTATACAAATACCAGCGCATTCCTGCACTGGTATTTGCAGTATAGCACACTGAACACCTGAGAACAACAGAAGCAACGAGTACACACCACCAGGTCGTTACCTCTACCCTCCAAAGTCAGGGCCGGGGTTTCACCCCGTTTTTTTATTTTTTGTTGACAAGTTCTCAGGACAAGGGATATAATTATGACGATAATGGAAATGACCGGAATGTACCCGTCATACTCAAAGCCGTTGTGATGTACGATAATCAGCGCAATTTCGATCAGACTTGTACCACAAACTCCTGACCAGGACCCGATGGTCAGCAGGTTCCCGTCCAGCTCGTTGTCCGAATCCCTGGTGAAAATTTTAAAGAGATCGTCTGCGTACGCTTTCCTGAAAAGGGCTCATCTTCGTTATTATCGGGGTGGATATACCCTCGCGTAAACGCACCTGCCGCAACGACCGTAAACGTCCTGATCATATCCGGTACAACGGCAGGACCAGCAGGAACAAATAGCGAGATGCGATAAACAGATACCTGAACAGAATGAAAAGAGATGACCGATGAAAAAGACTGCCATCGTTTTCATGCTCCTCATTGCCGTGGTATTTCTTGCGGGATGCACCTCGCCACCGGCTTCCGGCCAGGAGATTGCACAGGACACGATCCGGGCCCACTATGAACATCACGGGGACTGGTCGTTCGGGCCGGGATGTTACGAGAAAGTTACCGGGTATGCCTACAATGCGGGGAATACCACGGTGGATAACGTGGTGCTGTATTTCAATCTCATCGATACGAAGACCGGGACCATACGCGATTCGCGATCCGTTTTCATCGGCACCCTGGGGGCCGGGCTGTCGTGTACGTTCGAGACGGACCTTGATGGTGAATGTATACAGGATTACCGGGTCGATGGAACCATCGTACGATAATTACGGAGATTTCCTTCTTTCTTCCGTAATGAAAAACCGGATACCACCCGATAGGGTATCAGAACCGGTTCCCTGCATTTGCCTCTCGTATGATTTTGATGACGGATTCTCCACAGCCAGATACTGATAAGCAGTTCTGGACCCTATGGTGAGGTATGGATTTCTTTGACGCGGCATACCGGGGCCTGCCTCCCTGGGACATCGGCCGGCCCCAGAAGGAGTTCGTTGAGCTGGTCCGGAGGGGGGAGATTACCGGATCGGTCCTGGATCTGGGATGCGGAACCGGGGAGCATGCTCTCTTCTTTGCGGAGGAAGGGCACGAGGTGTGGGGGGTCGACTCCGCACCGCTGGCGATCCAGAAAGCACAGGAAAAAGCTGCCGCACGAGGGCTCCCGGTGCATTTTCTTGTCCTTGATGCACGGGACCTTCCCCGGCTCTCCCGGAAGTTCGATACCGCCACTGATTCGGGACTCTTCCACACCCTGTCCGATGAAGACCGCCCGGTCTTCGTGGATAATCTTGCAGCCGTCCTGCCCCATGGCGGGAAATACTTCATGCTCTGCTTCAGCGACCTGGAGCCTGCCGGGTACGGCCCGAGGAGGATAACGCAGCAGGAGATCCGGGACAGTTTCCGTGACGGGTGGATAGTCAATTATATCAGGCCAGCGGTCTTCGAGAGCCGCACCCGGGTACAAGGAACCCGTGCCTGGCTCTCGTCGCTATCAAAGAAATGATCAGGAAGGGACAGGACCTTTGGCAGGGCCCCGTCACCGCACAGGCATAACCCCCGCGTTGCGCAGGAGTTGTGCCCTCTTTCCCTCCACCGACTCTCCGCCGAGATTTCACGCCAGGCCATCGTCAATCTCACCGATCCGGCCTTGCGCCGTGGGGTTCCTTGTCATTATATTATGTCAGCGGTACCACTACAAGTACCATATGCACAGGATGATGCAAGCCTTATATTTTCCGGGAACAAACCCGATCTCAGGGAGAAACTGATTACGATCATGGAAATTTCAGTAAACGGTGAAGCGGAAGTACGGATCGCAGCACTTGAAAAAAGAGTACGGGATATGGAAGCGCTGGTCAAGGGACTGACCGCGGAGATGCTCGACCTCAGGACGATCACCACGACAAAGTCAGGGAAGGACGGGGAACGCAGCCGTCAGGTACTCCAGCAGGGAACGGTTGTGAGGGGCACCACAATTCCAGCGCCGGCTGGCCCGTCTGCATCCCCGTCCGTTGCCGTCCCCGCCGATGACAGGATCGTGATCCGGCCCAAGGGGGCAAGCCATCAGGATGCGGAGGTCGGGACGGCAGAGCCTGAAATGGCCCGGATCATGCAGGCCGACGGCACGATGAAGATGGAGCCCCGGTACGGGGACAAGAACTCGATTACCTCATCATCAGGATACAGT
>JBAVWM010000082.1:0-1708 GCA_049697815.1 Methanoregula sp.
CCCTAGGGGAGTTGCCGATCTTAATACGTTCATCAACTCGCTTGCAGAGAAGTACGGGATGACCGTCATCTTCTCCACGCATGATGTCGGGCTCGTGCCCGAGATCGCGGATTACATCTATGTCATGGACAAAGGACGGGTTGTTGCCAGCGGGACTGTTGACGAGATCTTTATCCAGCCGGATATGCTGAAATCCGTACGGCTGGATGTACCGGTCATCCCGAAACTTCTCAAATCGCTCAAAGAAAACGGCGTGGACGTGTCGATGGCATATACGTATGCGGATGCTGAGGCAGCCCTGCTTCGTTCATTCGGCAAGCGATCATGATCGACGATCTCTTCCAGATAGAGCGAGACGCACTCAAGGACAGCGTGATCCACCGGCTCGATGCACGCGTCAAGATAGTGATTGCGTTCGCCGCAATCATTGCGCTCGTGGCTGTACCTTACTCAACGATGATCTACACGGTCGGAGCCATCTTCTTTGCCTTCTTCTGCGTACTTTGGGCATCTACCGGGTTGTCACCGGTTATCTATGCCCGGCGTGTGCTCGGGATCATCGCGCTATGGGGAATTATCATTATCTTCCAGATATTCGTAAAAAACAAGTACTACACCACGTATGATGTGGTGGTGAGCCTTCCCTTCGGGATCAACATCTATGCCCAGTCAATCGAGTTTGCGTTCATCCTGCTCGTAAAGTTCGTGATTTGCATATCGTTTATTATCCTGCTCTCCTCTACCACGAAAATGCCTGACATGCTTGAGGGTGCGGCCCGGATGGGGCTCCCCGCGGAATTTGCCCTTGCACTCGGGATGATGATCCGTTATCTCTTCGTCTTCGGGTACATGTACCGCAAAATCAACGAGTCCCTGCAGACAAAATGTTTTAATGCATTCGACCGCCACCTTCCGTACCGTTACCGTCTCCAGCAGATCGGCTATTTGATCGGGACGATGTTCATCCGCTCGTTCGAACAGGGCGAACGGGTGTATACAAGTATGCTCTGCCGGGGCTATGGTCGGGACAGTTATCTCTTTGTTGAGAAGAAACCGCTGAAGAGAAGCGAATGGGCTTTTCTTTCTTTCTCCCTTATCTTCATCATGGTTGTACCGATAAGTATCTGGTTGACCTCGTTCAGGATACTCTGAACGGGGAGCCACCGAACCTTTTTTTACCTTCCCCTCCAAAAACTCCGCCATGGCAAACCGGTTCGGTCACGGGTTTATCACAAACATCATGCTGATTGCAAAGCATTTCGCACTGCCCCCGGAAAAGGCATGGCCCGGCGCCGGGGACCATGTGGAGGGTCTCGTTCTGCCGGAGAAGTTCCGGGGAACGGAGATCGAGGATCTCACGACCCTGTTGCGCAAGAAAGTGATCTGGCACCAGCCGGGCTCCATGGACCGGGAAGATGCCCGCGATGTCATCCTCACCATGGACCGGCTTGTGGTGGCAATCGACCGCGAACTCGGGATCGCAGATGCCGATACCGGCGAGTTCGGGTGAGTCAGGATTTTTTTCACCGAAGAAAATGTTTTTGTGACGGGCTCTCCCCCGATTACGCCCCCGGTCCCTTTCAGAGGGAATGGGGCATTGTGATTCAACGTTTTTTCAGTTATATGAAAATTTTTACCGCTCATTCGTACCTGTCGCACTATGGGGGTACCCCAAGAACCGGGGGAGGCGAATTGCGCAGCACCCTAA
>JBAVWM010000083.1:0-14390 GCA_049697815.1 Methanoregula sp.
CAGCATCTCTGTGGGAAATCCCATGACCATCTCGTCATCGGCAATCCCGGAAAACCTTCTTGAACCATCACAACCGAGTGAAAAGTTCGGCTTACCGGTGAGACAGGTCTGTGCGACCGCGTCCGAACACACGGACTGGATACCAGAGAACGCGCCATATTGTCTCCCTCCCATCCGGAATAACGTAGCCTGCGCAAGTTTCAGCATAGCCCATGGATAGGTAATTATCACAATTACCTGCGGCGTGAATGGTGTCTTCTCCAGGGGAGCGTACATGGTCGCATAAGTCTCGCCGATGGGAAGGTGTGGCACGCTTTCCATAGTCCTTTTGCTGGCAGTAACACTCGCAAATTTCCCCAGTTTGTAATAAAATTTGCCCGTCTTCAGGGCCGGTGTAAGATCCTTGAGCCCTAATGCGAAGGCACCGCCATTGCATTCGTGTTTTTCTGACGTGGAATAGAAGATCTTTCCCTCGTTCCTGGCAAGGCTCACCATCATACAGTGCCTGATTGGTTTGTCGATTGCCGGCATCCCGGGCGGAATATCATCCGGTGTTGCCGCAAAACCTATTGCAACGGGAGAACCTTTCAATTTCAGGGACGTCCTGATGATTTCAGAGGCCCCGGCATAATCTATGTTGATTTTTATTTGTTCATCCGCCATGAGTGATCGTTTCCTGACACTTTGGTCATAACATACATACTTCAGAGTTTATTTAAAGGTATCAGATTGTGCAGGACAGAGGCAATCCGGCAGCACCATCGTATAACCAGTGTTCAGAAATTTTCGCTATCGGTTTTAAAAATACCCATGGTAAACCAACGTAGGGGAGATTTTTTTAACCGCACACTCCCCCCTGGAGTTCGTACTGATCGAGTGCTTTTTCTGCTGTCTTGGCCCCCTCGGCAAGTTCTGTGCCAAGCGATACGAGTGCTGCCGGTGATATGAAGCTGTTGGCGAGAAGAATACCGTGCTTTTTCATAGCGGTCTCCTTGAATTTTTTTGCCCACAGGTGCTCGATGAGCAGGAAACCGGCAGCTGTGCCAGAGGGCATTTCCTTTGTAATATCCCTGATCTGTGTCTGGCTGAGTCCGAAATTCTTGTGGGCGGCCCTCTCAGCCCCTGCTTCAGCTCCTGCTATTGCACCCTCCTTACCGGCAGCACCAAAACCGATCAATGCTCCGACTGCGGCGCTCAGTTTTATCCTGTCCTCATCGGAAAGTTCGGTAATCTGGACAGAAGCAATCTTTCCTTTTTCATCTTTTACCATCGCAAGAAGCCCCAGCACCCGTATTATCCTTGCATCGCTCAGCTGGAATATCTCCTTGAGCAGGGCTCCATCCAGGCTCTCAATTTCCGGAAATCCAATCGCTATGATCTGTATCGGGCCATATTCTACCATTTCAGGTCCTCCTTTTATACTATTCCATACTGCATTTCTGAGTATTAATAGGTGTGGCGTAAGAGGGGGGCATTATTCTTTTGTAAAAAATGTTCTCTCCAGAGCGCGCTGTAAACTCCTTGGTTCAAAGATGAGAATGAAAATATGTATGATACTTTTTCATACCAGCAAAAAAATGGTAAAATATCTTTGTTATGACCTCTCATACAGAATCAAACATTATTTTTTCTGCTCAGCTCCCTGCATTTCCAGGCGCTTTCTCTCGATCTGCCCTTTGGATGCAATACTGAGAATATACCCGATGGCTGTCATTACCAATGCAATTGCGATTCCAAGCCCGGCAATGAAGATTCCGTTGGTAGCAGTGGCTGCAAAGCCCAGGAACATCACGGGAAGGACCACGGCGACAACTATCAGCAGGCGAGCCTTCAGGATATCGAATGACGGGGTATCCAGCCATTCCGGGAGATCGACATCCGGATCGATAAAGAGCTGATAGAGGCCAAGCGACATAATAATAAGGACAAGCCCAAGCAGGTAGAGATCTATCATTTCTGTGACATTGACCGAGAGAAATGTTCCTGCTTCTTCGGATAGCATGCCTTCGTGTATGAAAAATGATATAATCCGGAATACTTCCGAAAATGCGGTTACTATCACGACAACCGAGGTAATAATCATCCCGATAATGGCAATAATTACCAGAACACGGCTGATCAAATACAGGTTCTTCAGCCAGACCCGCTCTTTTGGGTGATCCACCACAGGATTGTCAGCAGCCATAATATCACTATGTGGATTTTTCTCTCACCGTAAATATATTCCTGAAAAATCACGATAAAAACGGCCAGTTTTCCAGGAATTCTGCTATCAGAAAATATCTGTACCCTATCGGTTAAAATCCCCAATTTAGCACAGTATCCCCGATGGTTCTCTCAATCTATTTCCTATGAGACCGGGCTCGTGGTGGCATGAACGGAAGATTTCAATAACAAGGTAACTTATAGGCAAATACGACTGGTGCCACATGGCTGGATTATCATTTTTAAAAATGCTGACATCTCAGGGACCGGAAGAAACTTCCGATAAAAAACCCGGTGAGAGAAAGCAGAATATGAAAGGGACTTTTGATGTTGTAGCACTCCTGCTGCTCGCAACTGCAACAATATGTTCAACATGGTGTTTGTATGAGTCCTATGCATGGGGGAATGTCCAGCAGGAAAATATGGCTGCAATTTCTCTGATGGAGCAGGAAGCAAACCGCGTCAATGACAACAACAATATGCTCAGGACCATCGATGTGAATACGTTTCTCTCCTGGGTTCAGGCTGCCAGTGAAAACCAGACCGGGAGAATGGTTTTTCTCAAAGATCGTTTCCGTGAGGAATTCCGGCCGGCTTTTGATACATGGCTGGCCAGTGCAAAACCCGGGGAGATCCCTCCGGGAACCCCTTTCACCCTCCCGGAGTACTCCCTTCGGACAGCCCGCGATCTGGCACAGTTGAAGCAGAATATTTCGCTACGGCTGGATTTGGTCCAGCAGGCAAACCAGAACAGCGATAGTTATATTCTGACAACGGTATTTGGTGCACTGGTGCTGTTCTTTGCGGGTATAGCGGGTAAGTGGAAATGGCCAATACTTTCCCTTATTTGTCTTGGTATCGCGATGCTATTCCTGGTAATTGTCCTGTACCGGATTTTTACCCTCCCGGTGATTCTTTACTAATCTTTTTTTTTTTGAGATCGTCAGAATATCGATGACTGGAATGTTAAGAATCAAAAAATGCAGGAAAAACTCTATAACAAATCGATACAATGGAGATGATGCGAACAGGATTTCTTAAGAACACTGGTTGCTGACAGGGTGGTGGTGCATTTACGAAGAATAAAACAACGGTTGAACGCGACGCATATGGTATTGCGAGATTTAATTCAGAGTATAAAACAAACGAGCAGCGCAGGCAGGAAGGTAAATTGCTGCGGGAAACGGTTCGCCGGGTCTCGCAGGCAGAATTTGAGATACCATCGGACCGGACCGATCCGGTGGAGGTGATTAAAAAGTCGAGCGAAGGCAGGCTCGAACATCTCATTCCCATACGATACGGCCGCATGGCAAAGAGTGTCTTTGCCTTTTATCGTGGTACGGCTTCGCTTATGGCAATGGACCTCGCACAGACCCCGACTTCCAATATCCGGGTCCAGGCCTGCGGTGACTGCCACCTCTCCAATTTCGGGCTGTTTGCCACTCCGGAGAGGAACCTTATCTTTGATATCAACGATTTCGATGAGACTCTTCCCGCCCCGTTTGAATGGGATGTCAAGCGTCTTGCAACCAGCTTCTATGTAGCTGCCCTGGATAATGATTTTTCAGCAAAGGATTGTAAAACCATCACGAGAGCCTGTGTCAGCGCATACCGGGAAGCAATCGCCGAGTTTTCCGCGATGAAAGTGCTCGATGTATGGTATGCCAAATATGACATTGACAGACTTCTTAAAACAGCTCCCGATGCCGAGGCAAAACGAAACCGGGAACGCATTGAAAGTGAGGCAAGAGCAAATATAGCAGACTACGTATTTCCCAAAATTACCCAGATCCATGAGGGAAGGCGGCTCATTGTCGACCAGCTCCCTCTCGTGTACCATCCACGTCCTGAAGAACAAATGGCTGAATCGATAGTCGACTCATTCCAGGGGTACCGCGAAACACTACCCTATGAACGAAGAGTACTGGTGGACCGTTACCACATAGAGGATTTGGCTTATAAAGTCGTCGGTGTCGGGAGTGTGGGGACCCGGTGTGGCGTGATCCTCCTGATGGCAGAAGAGAACGATCCCCTTCTTCTCCAGGTAAAAGAGGCGAATCCTTCCGTCCTCGAGCCGTATGCGGGAAAAAGTGAATTCAGACACGCGGGGGAAAGGATTGTGGTCGGCCAGCGCTTGATGCAGTCAGCAAGCGACATGCTGCTCGGGTGGGGGACCGGGAAAGAAAAACGCCAAGCATATGTCCGGCAGCTCCGCGACATGAAATTTTCCATCGATATATCGACATTAACACCGATCCAATTGTCCCGGTACGGTGAAGTCTGCGGCTGGACTCTTGCCCGTGCCCATGCACGGTCCGGTGATGCTTCGATGATCTATGGGTACGTCGGGAAATCCGACGTCTTTGACCGGGCGATCGGGACCTTTGCAGAACTGTATGCCGATCAGACTGAGCGGGACTGTGAGCTGTTCCTCGATGCAATTGAATCGGGGGAGATTCAGGCTGAAAAAGAGATATAGACTGAGTCTTTTTTTTTCGTTGGTAACCATGTGGGACAGAAACCCACGCTGACCATCGTGACTCGGAGGGAGCCGGGTTCTCCTCGCAGGTTCCACCTGCGATCATCGCACAACTAGAATGGGCTGGTAGAGAGGCAAGGCCGCCATGATGATTGATGGGGCCTGCGACACGAAACGGGAACACCTGACCATGAATGATCTTTCTGGTTGGACACGCAATCCCGGTCGGGATTGTACCGCTCTTATCTTCTGATCCGGGCCCGGGTATTTCAGTCAATCTCAATACTGTTCACGAAAAAAATGAGAGAGACAGCCTCACGGTTGACTGCTTACTGCCAGAGGCATCCTTGATTGTATCAGCAGTTAAAGGGAGGGGAAGGTTGAGCCCGCCGGGAACGCGGGGAAGAACGCCGCCGATCGTTTCCTTTCCATCAGGAGTGCACACAAATTCCTGGACCATTGCACTACCTTCAGGGAAGGTGAGATATTTTTTTGACTGCCCGCATTTTCGCTCATACGACCACCCGTTCCATTGCTCCTGACCGGTAAACCCCCAAAACAAATGCGGGGTTATTGGTAAGCATAAAAACACGAGTCTAAAGTGTTGAAAAACCGTTACATTTTAACTCATAGTACATAACGGTACGTCCGGCAAAAGCACGGTCCTGCTTTCTCCCCTATGCAGAAATCCTGATCGTTCTTCTCATTTTTTGGAACATCCGGATTGTTCTTTTCATTTTTTGAGAACAATGCACGAATTCTTAACCACAAAGAGGATGAAGAATGAGCTATGGGTAAGAAAAAAAACAAGAAGGACATAAAGCGCCAGGCAGAGACCGGGGCCGGGGCGCAAGCCGGCATCCCCGCCGCACCTGACGCTGCAGCTCCTGAGGCAGCGGGGGAAGCCAGGGAAAAGATGAGCCGCAAGGAATTCGAGAAGGAGCTGAAGACGCTCCAGATCGAGCTCGTCAAGATGCAGGAGTGGGTGAAGGCCAGCGGCGCCAAGGTCTGCGTGCTCTTTGAAGGCCGCGATGCCGCAGGCAAGGGGGGCGTCATCAAACGCATCACCGAGCGTACAAGCCCGCGCGTCTTCCGGCTGGTGGCCCTGCCGTCACCCACGGAGCGGGAGAAGTCACAGATGTACATCCAGCGCTACTTTCCGCACCTGCCCGCGGCAGGTGAGGTGGTACTCTTCGACCGCAGCTGGTACAACCGGGCGGGAGTTGAGCGGGTCATGGGATTCACCCCAGAGGCCGAGGTGGAAAAGTTCCTGCGCTGGGTGCCCCCGGTCGAACAAGCGATGATTGGATCCGGGATTATCCTGGTGAAGTACTGGCTGGAAGAGACCATGGAAGACCAGACCGAGCGCTTCGAGGAACGCATCCATGACGAGCGCAAGATCTGGAAGCTCAGCCCGATGGACCTCGAGAGCCATCGCCGCTGGTACGACTACTCGCGGGCTCGCGACGCCATGTTTGCGGCAACGGACACTCCCGAATCGCCCTGGTACGTCGTGGATTCGCACGACCAGCGGCGCGGGCGGCTGAACTGTATCGCCCACCTGTTAAGCCTGATCCCCTACAAGGAAGTACCCCGTGAGAAGGTGAAGCTCCCCAAACGCCAGCCGAAAGGAGACTATGTAGAGCCGGACTATCCGTTCCGCCGGGTTCCGGAGAGATACTGAAAATGGAGGCACACACAATGGCAGACCCGTTACAAGAACAACCGAAATGGTATTCGATGACGCCGGAGGCAGTTGCGGAACAACTGAAGGTTGATCCGGCAAAAGGGCTGAGCGCGGCCACGGCGCAGCAGCGCCTGCAGCAGTACGGCCCGAACGTCCTGACTGCCAAGAAGAAGGAGTCTGGCTGGCAGGCTTTCCTGCGCCAGTACCAGGACTTCATGCAGATCCTCCTGGTGGGTGCCGCCCTGCTCAGCCTGGTGGTCACGCGCGAAGCGGGCACGACCGTTGTGCTGCTGGGCCTGACGGTCTTCAACGCACTGTTGGGGCTGCACGGAGAATCCAAGGCCGAGGCCAGCCTGGCCGCACTCGAAAAGATGATGAAGAACATCACCCGCGTACGCCGCGACGGCCGGGCGATCGAGATCGAAGCGGAAGGGCTGGTACCTGGCGACATCGTGCTGATGGAAGCGGGCAACCGGGTGCCGGCGGATGGGCGCCTGTTCGTCACGGCGACCCTCGAAATTGAGGAAGCCGCCCTGACCGGCGAGAGCGTTGCTTCGCCCAAGGACACCACGGCGATCACCGGGCCCGAGGTCCCTCTTGGCGACCGCCTGTGTATGGCCTTTATGAATACTGCGGTGACCCGCGGCCGCGGCGAGATGATCGTGACCACCACCGGGATGGGCACTGAGATGGGCCACATCGCCGACCTGCTCAACCGGACCAAATCCGACAAGACGCCTTTGCAGAAGCAGCTTGACAAGTTGATCATCATCATTGCCGGCCTGGCCGGCATTGCGTTTGTCCTGATGGTTATCCTCGGCCTGAACCGCGGGGATTCCTTCGATACTATTTTCGTTGCCGGGATTGCCCTGGCGATTGCGGCTATACCCACTGGCTTACCTGCTGTCGTGACCACGATGTACTCCATGGGGACGCGGGCGCTTGCCAGCCTGGGTGCCATTGTCAAGCGGCTGCCTTCGGTCGAGACGCTGGGCTCGGTATCGGCAATCTGTTCCGACAAGACCGGCACGCTGACGCTCAACAAGATGACCGCCCGCGAGTTCACCATCCCCGGCCAGAACCGCTTCAGAGTGACCGGTGAAGGCTATGGTACGCAGGGGACCATGGCCCTGTCCACCGGTGTTGCAGAATTACAACCCTGGCAGAAGAATACGCTGTCCTACAGCACAGAAGGCAAGCTGCTGAGCGCGGGCGGCACCCGGGTTGATCTGGACCCGATCCTCCTGCCCATGGCGCTGTGCGCCGACGCCCGTCTCGACAACGGCACCCTGATCGGCGACCCCACCGAGGGGGCTCTGATCGTGCTGGCGGAGAAAGGCGGTATCAGCGTGGACGGTGCACGCGAGATGTATCCTCGCGTGGCCGAGGTGCCGTTTGATTCCGACTACAAGTTCATGGCCACGTACCACAATATGACCGATGAGCAGGGAAAGCCGGTAGTGCGCTGCTTTGTCAAAGGAGCTCCGGACGTGCTGATCGCCCGCAGCAACTCGTACTGGATGCCTGGCGGCGGGGTGCTGCCGGCCACTGACGAGAACCGCCCCCTGGCATTTAAGGAAAACGACCGCATGGCACGGGCAGGTGAACGGGTGATGGTGGTCGCCCGTCGCGACTTCGATCCGCAAACGTTCGATCCGACGGCCAGGCTGCTCGACCAGGTGACGGATCTCACCCTGCTGGCCATGGTCGGCATCGTGGATCCGCCGCGTCCCGAGGCAAAGGACGCTATCGCCAGGTGTCACAGCGCCGGCATCCAGGTGCGCATGATCACCGGCGACCATGCCGTGACTGCGGCGGCCATCGGGCATGAGCTGGGCATTGAGGGTAAGGCGCTCACCGGCGCAGAGTTCGCCGCCATGAGCGATGACCAGCTGATGAAAGATCTGCCCGGCATCGGCGTGGTGGCACGCGTGGCCCCTGAGGACAAGATCCGCCTGGTGGATCTCCTGCAGCGACAGCAGAATATCGTCGCCATGACCGGTGACGGCGTCAACGATGCGCCGGCCCTCAAGAAGGCTGACATAGGCGTGGCGATGGGAATCACGGGCACCGAGGTCTCGAAAGGGGCCGCCGTGATGATCCTGACTGACGACAACTTCGCCACCATTGTAAAAGCGGTGGAGTTCGGGCGGGGCATCTACGAAAACCTGTCCAATTTCATCCGTTTCCAGATGACGAACCTGATAGCATACATCGTGGCGTACCTGGGTGCAGCATTCTTATTCATTGCCGGCGGCGTACCATTTGCACCGTTCGTTGTCTTGTGGATCAACTTCCTTGTACAGGTGCCCATCGCAATCTCGCTCGGTTTTGACGAACCGTCACCCGGGCTGATGGAACGCAAGCCGCGCCCGATCGGTCAGCCTGTCCTCTCTCGTTCGCAATGGGTGCGCATCGGCTTTATCGGGATCCTCATGGCCGCAGGAACCCTGATCGTGGAAGCAGGCGCTGAGCCGGTGGCAGCCGCCACCATGGCGTTCGTCGTCTTCTCGCTCTTCGCTGTTGTCAGCGGTCTCAGCTGCCACAATGAAACCCTGACAGCGTTCAACCGGAATATCCTGCATGACCGGCATCAGGTGATGCTCAACGGCCTGGCCCTGCTGTTTATCTACCTGCCAACTGAACTGGCCTTCCTGCAGAACGGCTTAGGCCTGACCTCGCTTAACGGTAACCAGTGGCTGCTCTGCATTGGCTTAGCCATTGCCCTGCTCATTGTCTATGAGATCATGAAGGTATTCCTGCGCCGCAGCAAAAGGCATGATGTAACAACTCCGGCCGTCGCAGTGCCAGCCCGGGTATAAGAACGGGACGGGTGCATGTTCCCGGGCTTCGCAGATGGCGTGCATCCGAACCACCCGGCAGGTCCAGTTCCGGAAAACCGGAGCCATAACCTTTTTCAGGCACTGGAGTGATCCCTATCCCGGAAAGAGTCTCTCATGCGAGCCGGATTGCCCTTCGCCCGGGGCTTCACCGGGGTTTCCCGCATTCCTGAATATCAGAGCAGTTTCTTTACCGTGGCAGTTACGGTTTTCAGGGCCTTGACCCGGGCATACCCCTTGTCGTTGGACTCGATAACCGTCCACGGGGCGATATCCGTGCTTGTCCGGGCCAGCATTTCATCAATGGCCTCATCGTAGAGCTCCCATTTCTCCCGGTTCCGCCAGTCATCGTCAGTCATCTTGTACACCTTCTGCGGATCGCTTTCCCGCTGCTGGAACCTCCTGAGCTGTTCTTCCTTGCTGATCTCCAGCCAGAACTTGACGATCCCGCCACCGGAGGAGTTGACAAAATCCTCTTCCATCTCGTTGATCTCGCCGTACGCCCGCTGCCAGTCCTGCTCGGAACAATAGTTCTCCACCCGCTCCACAAGCACTCTCCCGTACCAGCTCCGGTCGAAGATTGCAATGTCCCCGCCCGTGGGGAAACGCTTGATGAACCGCCGCAGGTAATGGTATTGCTGCTCGTGCTCGCTCGGCGCTGATACCGGGACAACATAGTACCCGAGCGGGTTCATGTACCGCGTCACCCGGGTTATATTGCCTCCTTTTCCCGCTGCGTCCCAACCCTCGTATGCGATAATAAGCGGAATCTTCCGCTTGAAGAGGAGGGAGTGCAGTTCGAGCATCTCGCTCTGGAGACTGCTGAGCACCTGCTGGCATTCATCCTTGGAAAATGTACCTTCCGGAGATGACCTTCGTTTTACCGGGTTTTTTCTTGGCCGGGACGGCTCCCTTAATTTTACCTTCTTCTGTTTTACCTCTTGTATCACACCGGCCCTTTTTTCCAGCATCTTCACGATTGTTGCATACATCTTTAAAATGGCATAGTTCCGGTCGGTGGCCTCAATGATAGTCCACGGGGCATAGTCTGTATCGGTCCTGGTGATGAAATGGTCGATGAGGGGGAGCGAATCATCGTAGTACCGGTGGAGCTTCCAGATCGACGGGGTGACGAGCCATGCCGTGAGCGGGTTCCTCTCACGCTCACGAAGCCGCCTCTTCTGCTCCTCCTTGGTTATATGCAGGAAAAACTTGAGGATGAGCGTGCCGTCGTCATGCAGCTGGCGCTCGAAGGTATTGACCTGGGCTGCCCGCCCGGATATGGATTTTTCCCAGGCATGCCTCTGCATCTCCTCGGTGATTGCGCGGCTGTACCAGCTCCGTGCAAAAAGGGCGATCTTGCCGCGGGGGGGTGTCCGGAGCCAGAACCGCCAGAGGAACGGGCGTGCCCGCTCCTCCTCCGTGGGCTTCTCAATTGCGTGGAGGGCAAAGCCGCGGGGGTCGAGTGCCTGGACGATCTCGTGGACGCTCATAGTGATGCCGGCAGCATTCCAGCCTTCGATAACAATGATGGTGGGGACATTCCCGTAGCGAAGCGTGCGCTGGAGGACGTTCAAGCGTTCCTTATACAACTCCAGAGTCTTCTCAAAGGACTCCACATCCACCGTTTTTGTCAGATCGTATTTTTCGAGCATTCTACACACCATCCCCGTGGATTCGTGAGAGACCTGTAACCTGTTTTCATCCGGTTCGTAGGGCATGGCGGGTAATAACCTTACCTGACCGGGGAGAAGGAGGATCTTAGGTAATTTTTTCTGAACGCAGCCGGTGGTTCAATCAGTCTGGCACAAAAGTGATCGATGCTGCAGGCTTCATCATCCTGCATCATTAAAACCTAAGATGTCTGCTTTGGACGATAATTCGTAATAATCAACTCATTAATAGTTCCGCGACGGGCTCCATCACAATTAATCATACGCCGTGCAGGAACACGCTCGATGTAATAATCCGAGTAGAGATCATCGAAGAATGAATCATCGGGATTCTCGTTCTTCGGATCAGAATTACTTAGCATAATCTTTGCACCCTTCTCATCGAGTTCTTTGAAGAATTCGACGAGGCGGACCTGATCCTCATCGCAGAATCCTTCCCGGGAATATGATGTGAACGAGGAGGTCTGGTTCAGCGGCCGGTAGGGTGGATCAAAATACACAAACGTATGATTATCCACAAATTTCCGGCATTGAGTAAAATCCCCCCGTTTGATCTGCGTTGTTTTCAGCAATATCGCGACATCTTCCAGATTGTCTTCATAGAGGATTATCGGATCCTTGTATCTCCCGAAGGGAACATTAAATTCTCCTTTCCGGTTTACCCGGAAGAGGCCATTGTAACAGGTCCGGTTCAGAAAAATAATCCGGGCTGCACGTCCAACCCACGCGGAACTGTAATTCCTGAAGTCAATTTCCGGTGATTTCTGATTGAATGCATCCCGGACTTCATAAAAAAATTCCTCTCTCTTCTTCTCGCTCCGGGAAAGATACTCTGATTCCAGTGTCTCCAGTTCAGCGATCAATTTCTTTACGGAATGCTTTATCACCCGGTAGGAAAGGATCAGTTCTTCATTGACATCATAAATAAAGGACTTTTCAAAAGAAAATCTCTGGTTAAGATAAAAGAAAACCGCCCCCCCGCCAATGAACGGTTCGACATATTTTGTAATTTTCCCTTCTTTCAATTCTCCCGGCAACCGTTTGCTGAACTCGCTCAGTAACTGCGTTTTGCCACCGGCCCATTTCAGGAATGGCCGGGCTGCGGTAACGAGTTTCGTTTGTTCTGCCATGTTCGGGGAACCTATTTTCAGTATAAATTTCCTGATTACACTGTATTCTTTTTCACATTAGAGGATATTGAAATGAACACCGTTCATGGACAGGATTCAGGAGATATAGTTGGCTACCGGTCTGCCGTACCGGTTTGAATCCAAAATCAGAAAGGATCTTAATTATTTCAAGAGCTGACAGCAGAGGAATTTTTTACACGATTATCCACTTCCATGTCAAGGTAGGTCAGTTTATGGTTGCCGGGCGTCAGCTCGATTAAGAGTTGGTAATGCTCCTCAAGGCCTTTCTTGAGGTTTCGTACAGCTTCCTTTTCCAATGATCCCTGGTCGACAACATTCGTGAGGAGATCCGTGGCAACGAACTATTTTCCTTCCTTGTGGACTTCGATAAGAGTTTTCATCCTCAGGTATATTCTATCCGGTTTTATGATGCTAATAGTATGTTGGTTCCAGCCGGAATAAGCTGAATAAAGCAGCTCTCCTCTTTACAACACCCCAATTCGTTGAGCCCACGCCAGCGTTCCTGGTCTACCTGGGCGCCGTCCCGGTGTTGGTTCACAATTGTACCGCTATACGGGAACCGGCCAACCCCTCTCGGAAAATTTTGGGCAGATACTGCTTGAAAAAAATCCGAAAAATTTTCCATCGCGATCACAACCCTGCGGCAAAAATCCGATCCGGAACGATCAAACGCGGATTGAAAAATTTTTACCATACCCTTATTGAGAGATAATAGAGCCCGCCCACCGCAAAAAATTCTCCGGCCAGCCCGTTCGTATCACACGTACACTTCTTTGCCGGCCCTTTTATCTCCTGGAGAGTTACCTGGAATGCCCATGTCTTTGACGTGAAAAACCACTCTCCGACGTAAGACCGATAATCAAAAAACAGGCCTTTTTCCGATCTGCCATACTGAACCACAGGTTACCCTGAGTTTCGCCTCTGGATATTGTCCATTATTGTACAGAAATCCCCATGGAAAGAGCCCGGATAACCTCAAATCCTTATTATAACGCCGCTTTGGAAAACCGTGTACATAATTCCCCCTTTTTTGTACATAATTCATCACACCCCCCATTCCGGAAGGCAATCGGAGCCTGTAAAATGCCCGGATTCGCATGGAAGAATGCAGGTCTCCGGGTTGGATCCTGGTCGCACCCCTTCCGACGATCGAGGGGGTTATCCATGGTATCGTCAAACAGGAGAGCCGTGCGATCCCAGTCAGGTGTCTGCCGTGTTTTCCCGGCTCAGGCCATTGGCCGGAATTATCCGGAATAGTTTCACGGATTTTTCAAAATTTTTTCCGGAAAAATTGTTTTTCTCCCGGAGAATTTTCCCGGATTTTAAAAAAAAATGCTCTGGAGAAATCATGGTACTTAACGCTCCAGGGGCTTCGCCCCGCCGCTTGGGCGCCCCAATTGCGATGACGCCGTATTACCTGTACACAGAAATGGAGAATTTTTCAGAGCAGCCAATGCAGAGTCATCACATGCGCCCCCGCCCCCAACGGGGGCAGGGCTGGCGCAAGGGGGGCGATCATAGCTGATGCAAGAGGATTTCTGCAGAGCAAAAAAATTCATTCCTGCAGGATGGATATGCCCTGATTGTGGGAAGATATACAAAGAATGAACAGGATTGATTGTGTGATAAAAAATCGGCGGGGAAAAATCAAAGGTACTGGTCTGGATTCATCATTTTACGGGATCCCCGTCGATGACCTGCTAAAATAGGGCTGATTGTGTGGATCAACCAGGATACCACCGGATAATGTGTAAGAATATCCACCGGATATTTCGTACTGGCCTTTCGCATTGAGTGAATAGGTACAATTTACATCCGGTGCCCAGCAACTTGGTGATTTCCCCATGAGCATTCCGGGAGAATACCCCCACGTGAAGGTCCCGTCAGGGAAGAACTTATAACATTCTCTCACGTTTGTGGGAGCCTTCCCTATGTTCATTGTTTTATCCCGGCACCAGAATCCATCAGTAATTTTGTCCTGTTTTGCCGGAAGGGGGGTTGGAGCAGGTGTCTGCATTGTTGTCGGAGGTGCAGTGGTGTGTGGCAGCACCGTTGTTGTCACCGTTACCGGCGCGGGGGTCTCTGACATCGGGATGGATCCAGCGGGGGCTGTCTGACCTGTACACCCGATGCTGAAAACGAACGCAACACATATGAGCACAATTACCAACACAGAATGCGTTTTCATAATGGTTGTAATGTCATTTTTGTGACGTTAATTATTTTGTTGTATATTTTTTTATGATGGGTTATGAAAGGAGCACGAAAAGGTAGATTGGAATCTGATGAAGTTATTTAATATATTGGGAATATGCCATCTTCCAGATTTTTTTTTAATTTTCAGAAAACAATTCC
>JBAVWM010000084.1:0-5766 GCA_049697815.1 Methanoregula sp.
GTTATCACCATGGGCTCTCACCTCGATGAGCAGGGCATCTGCGATGCAGGCGCGGCTCTGTGCGGTTCCTGTAAGACCGAAAACCTCGGTCTTGAGAAGGTGATCGCCAACGTCATCGCCAACCCCAACATCAGGTTCATGCTGTTCTGCGGAACCGAAGTCAAAGGCCACCTATCAGGCCAGACATTCGGGGCACTCCACAAAGGCGGTGTCAAGTAAGGAAGGGTTGTCGGTGCTGAAGGTGCTATTCCCTTCATCGAGAACCTCAATGACGCAGCGATCAAGCGCTTCCAGGAACAGACGGAAATCGTCAACATCATGGAAAGCGAAGACATCGGCGCGATCAAGGCGAAGATTAACGAACTCAAAGCCCGTGACCCGGGCGCGTTCGCTGGCGAGCCGGTCGTCGTGGAGGTCAAGGAGGCTGCCGGTGGCGCTGAAGTTGGCGCTGCAGCGGCAAACCCCCAGTTCCTCGAGATCGAGAAGAGACTCGACAAGATCGAGAAGAAGATCGAGTTCGTGGATGCAGAGGTTGCGCAGCGTGTTGGACGAAAAATCGGACGGGATATCGGTATACTGTACGGCCTCATGGCAGGCGTTATCGTATTTGTGATGCTGCTGTTCCTGTACCAGAAACTGATGACAATGGTATAACGGAGGTGTAAACGAAATGTTCAGATTTGAAAAAGAACAGAGTGTCTGGGACTTCAACGGCACCAAGATTGGTGGACAGCCCGGAGAGTACCCGACCGTACTGGGTGCTTCTATCTTCTACAATAAGCACGAGTGCGTGCTTGATGACAAGACAGGCAAGATCGACAAGGCAAAGGCAGAGGCTCTCTGGAACCGCTGCCAGGTCCTCTCAGACCTGACCGGAATCCCGCACTTCATCCAGATTATCGCGGAATACGGAGAGGCATTCGAGAGCTACTTCAGCTGGTTCGACTCGATCGACAACAAGACCGCGTTCCTGATGGACTCGTCAGTACCCAAGGCACTTGCCCATGCGTGCAAGTACGTGACCGATGTCGGTCTCGCACACCGTGCAATCTACAACTCGATCAACGGCTCGATCCTGCCTGAAAGCATTGAGGCCTTAAAGAACAGCGATGTCGATGCAGCAATCGTCCTCGCCTTCAACCCGGCAGACCCGTCCGTTGCAGGAAGAGAGAAGGTGCTTGTCGAGGGTGGCGTTGCCGGACAGACCAAGGGTATGCTCGAGATCGCAGAATACTGCGGTATCAAGCGCCCAATTCTCGATACGGCAGCAACCCCGCTCGGACTCGGTTCCGGCGGCTCGTACCGTGAGATCCTTGCCTGCAAGGCAATCCACGGCTACCCGACCGGTGGTGCATACCACAACATGACCGTTTCCTGGACCTGGCTCAAGCGCTGGAAGGGAACGAGCAAGACCCCCTCGGTACTGGCAACAGGATACGAGGGCAAGGACGTCCTGCTCCAGCAGATGTCCCACCACTACCTTGGTGGTATTGAAGGCATCAAGCAGGCAGCATGGTCAGCACCCGATATCGGCTGCAACATGATCGCAAGCACCCTCGGTGCAGACCTCATCATGTATGGACCTATCGAGAACGTTGAAGCAATGATGACCGCACAAGCCTACACGGATATTGTTGTCCTTGAGGCAACCCGCCAGCTCGGGATCGAGTGCAAGGCAGAAAGCCACCCAATCTTCAAACTTATCTAAACCTATTTTTTTCATAGGCTGTTGAGCATAGCAAAACGGTCTATTCGAGGAGAAATTCATCAGAATTTTTTCGAAGTGCGAAATACTCCACAGCGCTTTATCAGTATGGACCCTCTCGGTTCGCGCGTTTTCTCCGGAACCCGGATGAGGTTTTTGTACAAATAAAAAAGAGGGATTACGTGCGGAGTCTCAGGAAGGAGGCGAGAACCACGCAGCAAAGGAGGGCGCTCACAACTGCCCAAGGTCCGTTGCCTGCGCGTGTCGTGGGAACCGGGGTTTGTTCCGGTGTTGCCGCAACTGTTTCCAACGGAGGCGGTACGGTGGCTGTGGGGGTCGCGCCGGTTATATTCATCGACGTTGCAGGGCTGGACGTGGAAACCTGGTCCTCCGGGATTCTCGTATACACATGCTGCGCACTGATCGATACTTTTGAAACCCCCGTATCCTTTAAAAAGACCGAGTATGTTTTGTAGCTGCTTTCGTCGTCAAGCTGCGAGAGGTCTTTGGGTTCATTGGTCACGTAGACTGTATACGTCCCTTCATCTATCTCTGAATCGATCCGGGAGGTTTTCCAGATATAGGTCCATTCCTGGTTATCGTCAACATTGACAACCGTGAAATGTCCCTGGTCCGCCCGCTGGGAGATGTCCGTGAGCGTGACACCGTTAACCGGCAGGCCCGGGCCGGTGAGAAAGAGGTACACCGAGTCTCCCACGTACGAAAAGCCGTGAAAGGTAAAAGTCTCGCCCATGAATCCCTCAATATCGACATCTGCCCCGGCTGCTGCCGGTATGAGGAGGCTGCATGAGAAGCAGATGAGAACTACCACGATACCCGCCACGACGCGGGACCTGAGCGCGAAATACTGCATGATCATCCCGTACAACACAATAAATTGCGGGCAGGAATAAAGGTTTGGCAGACCGGGTTCACTGCCAACCATTGCCGTTCTCTCGTTGTCCAGGTACCCTTGGATTCCATCGGTCTTACCAGGGATGCTTACGCCGACAATGCCTGGTCAGGACACCTCCCCCTGCAGGAAACAAAGGGGGAACCCCCGGCGTTCAGATATCCAGGGGTTCGAACCCGCTCTTGAATACATTGCCGAACTTTATGCGCATATTGGGATCGGTAGCACAGACCGGGCAGACATAATCATCAGGGAGATCCTCGAATTTCGTGCCGGGTTTTATACCACGGTGAGGTTCACCGCGTTTCTCGTCGTAGACATAATCGCACATAGTACAAAGATACCGGGTGGGTCGCCATTCTTCGAAGCCCCACTTCCCGATCCTGCCTTTTCCCTGCTGCCCGCAGATAGGGCAGACATAATCATCAGGGAGATCCTCGAAGGCTGTGCCGGCAGGGATGCCACGGTGGGGTTCACCCCGGAGGGGGGAGTAAACGTAGCCGCAATACCTGCATTTGTACCGGACGATTTCCGTTTTTCCCCGTTTTGTCACGGTCTTTGTTGCTGTCTTCTTTTTGGGGGTGACCGGCTTTTTTTTCACCGGCACGATCTTCTTGAGCGGGGCTGCTTTCTTTGCCGCTGGCCGGCCCCGGGGAGCGGTTTTTTCCCTGGTGGTCACAAGCGGTTTCTTTTTCGCCGCGGCTGGCTTACCTGCCTTTTTCGCAGCGCTTTTTTTTCCGGGTACTGCTTTTGCCATGAATCTTCACCACGAAGTTTTTCCCCCAACCGAATGCGGGAAAAACCACACTACTGGAAGATGGATGGCACCACCTCATATACATTATGGATGATGCAATCCAAACGGTAAAACCTGCATAAGTACCTGCCGGTCAACGCATACAACCCCATCTTTAATACCCAGCAGAAGGCTACCATGAATTGAGAGGAACCGGGGAGGAGTAATCAGGGGTCGCCGGGATGGGATGCCCCGTTGCAGGAGAGGGGTGTGAGGGGGAGATGACAGAGGCAGGTACGTACAGGCGTTCCCTGGGGCTGGTCGAGCTGGTCAGCCTCGGGGTGGGAGGGACGGTGGGTTCCGGCATTTTCGTAGTCCCCGGTGTCGCAGCGATGCTGAGCGGCCCCGGCTCCCTGATCGCATGGGTGATTGTCGCTCTGTCGGCGTCCTGCGTTCTTCTCTCGCTTTCCTCTGTAGCCTACCGGTTCACCTCGTCAAGCGGGTTCTATGCGCTGTTTGAATCCGTTTTCAGCATCCATATCGCCGTCCCGCTGATGCTGCTCTACACGGTTTCTTCCATCTTCGGGGTCGCTACCATCGCCGCCGGTATAGGACAATATATCAGCTTTTTCGATTTTTCGCCGGTGCTGGTGATTGAAATTGCTATTCTGGCACTCTTCTGCGGGCTGAATGTCGCCGGTATCGCCTTATCCGGGAAGGCGGAGACTATCCTGACTGCACTCAAGATTATTCCCCTGGTACTCATCTCGCTCCTCCTCATGCCGTTTGTCAGACCGGAAAACTTCGTCCAGGTTTCGCCGCTTACTGCCACCGGGCTGCTTGCCACCGTGATCATTGTGTACTGGCCGTTCACCGGTTTTGAGATCAGCGCCATTCCGGTCGAGGAGACACGCGACCCGTCGCTCATCCGGCAATCGCTCATTCTCGTCATGCTGATAGTGGTCTCGCTGTACCTGGTGCTCAATATTGCCCTCATTGGCAGCATTGGTGCGGCGGCACTGGCTGCAACGCCAGCACCCATTGCAACGGCATCCGGCATCGTTTTTGCGCATTCCGGATACCTTGTTGCCTTTATCGGGATCATTGCAATGCTCTCCGCCATGAACGCGTATATCATCGGGACGTCCCGGGTCATCCATACCTTGTCAGCCCGGTTTTCTGTGCTGGGGCTCCAGGACCTGACAAGCCAGGGGACACCGGCAATTGCGCTCGTGCTTGGTTGCGGGGCAAGCGCGCTGCTCCCCCTTGTCTCGAACCGGTTCGAGGCGCTCGCTACAATCTCTGTGATTACGACTCTGATCCCCTACATCTTCTTCTGCATTGCTGCCTGGATCCTTGTTGCGGAAAAAAAAGTCCGTCTGATTGCAGCAGCCGGCGCACTTTCGACTGCTGCGATCCTGATCCTGTATTTCCTTCTTTAAGAGCCTTTTTTCTGCGAGAGCCGTATTGGGGCAGACCTGTATTTTTATCCGCAATAAAAGCACATATTTCCACTCATACCATGCAGGACCTGCTTTCCGGGATTCTCTACTCCTTTGCTGCCTTGTTCATCATTCTCGATCCTCTCCTTTCGGTGCCGATATTTGCAGCAATGACCAAGGGGCAGACAACGCAGGAGATCCACCGGCAGGCCTTCATTGCGGTTGCCGTTGCGGGCGCCCTGATGTACCTGTTCCTGATCTTTAATACAACGATCTTTTCCATCCTCGGTCTGACCATTCCTGCCTTTCAGATTGCCGGGGGCACCATCCTGTTCCTCCTCGGTCTCCAGGAGGCCCTGGGAATTGAACTTGGGCGTTCCAAGGGGGTTTCAACCTCACCGGCCGGTGTGGTCATCGGGACGCCGCTCCTCTGCGGGCCAGGCACCATTACAACGGTAATGCTGCTGTCGAAGGATTACGGGATACTCATCCCGTTTATCGCGATCTCCCTCGCGCTCCTTGCTACCTGGCTCATCCTCTATTATGCGGAAAGGATCCAGCACATCCTCGGTGACGTGGTGACCGACATCATGGGGAAAGTGCTGGGGATGCTGGTCGCCGCTATAGCCGTCAAGATCATTGCCTCGGGCATCCTTGCCTATAGCGCAACCATCTGATCGGCTCTGTATAACAAAACAGCATCAAAAATATATATTTACCCGTAGTAAGTATCGTCAATTGTGCATTAAAATGCCATCTGGTCTTCTTCTGCTACCCATGATCCTCATTCCGGTGGCATCTGCTTTTGACCTTTGGGGGGTAAATATCCGGATCGACCCTTCAGGGTATACAGGTATTATCGTACGGTTCGAAAAGATTCCTGCCGAATCCGCGGAATTCGATGACTCGAAGTTCGGGTGAACATCCCGACCTCCCGTATCGGCTCTTGGAGAGGCCCAACGGGAGACAC
>JBAVWM010000085.1:0-2835 GCA_049697815.1 Methanoregula sp.
CAGATCCATCTCTATACGGCAAAAGCCCCGACCGACGAGGACCTGGCACAGATGCAGGGGCTCGTGGACGAAATCCGCCTGCACCCCCCGCATGAATGCTGGAAGGATATCACGAAGACTGATTTCATCACCTCTGCACGGCATGCGAAAGCCATGGGGTTCGATATCGGCATCGAGGTCCCGGCGCTGCCCGGGCTTGAACTGCTGATCCCGGCACTCCCGTACCTGGACTTCCTTAATATCAACGAGCTGGAGTGGGGGGAGAGCAATGCGTACCATATGCGGGAGCGGGGCTATGAACTCGCGGACGAACTGCACAATGCCATTGAGGGAGCAAAAGGCTGGGCGGAGGAACTCTGCCGGCACGACAAGGTGCACTGGTGCGCCTCGGCATTCAAGGACTCGGTACAGCTGCGGGAACGCTTAAAGCGGGTTGCACACAACACAGCCCGGCCCTTTGACGAGATCACCGACGACGGAACGATCGTGTACGGAGTCTTCGAGCCCGTGTCGGGCAGTACCGGTACGGTGGCATCGTTCTTTGAGGACCAGTTCGAGCCGGACAGTTTTTTTGTCCTTCCGGACAAGGTCGAGATGGCATGGTGGCTCCTGGAGAAATATGCTGACGACCTGGAGGGGAAGAAATACGTTCTTGAACGGTATCCCAATGGAGGTATGATCGTGGAGATGACGCCCCTGTGATCGCAAGACCCCTGATCGAACCGCTCTACGAACGGTATCTCCGCATGCAGTGCCGCCACGTGCCCAACCATATCGCGATCATCCAGGACGGCAACCGCCGCTATGCGAAGCTGCTGGGTATCGATACCGCAAGCGGTCACCGTGCCGGGGCGGACAAGGCCGAGGAGATGCTTGACTGGGCGCACGAGCTGGGTATCCGCCACATCACGCTCTATACCTTCTCCACGGAGAATTTTTCCCGCACCCAAGATGAAGTACAGCATCTCTTTGAACTGTTCAAGGAAAAATTTACCCGTGTCCTGAAGGATGAACGGGTGAAAAAATACCGGATCCGGGTGCAGATGGTAGGCGATCGCTCAAGGCTTCCGGACGAGCTGCGTGAGGTGATCGATGCTGCTGAAACCTCAACCCGGGACTATGACGGGTTCTGCCTGAATATCGCCCTTGCCTATGGCGGGAGGAACGAGATCGTGCTGGCTGCCCGCGAGATCCTCACCGAAGTAGCCGCAAGGGGGCTGGACCCGGATACCATCGATGTCCAGATGGTGGAGCGGCATCTCCACGGAGGAAAAGGGATACCGCCGGTGGACCTGATCGTACGGACCGGCAACGATTACCGTACTTCCAACTTCCTGCCGTGGCTCGCAAGCGGGCACGAGTCTGCAGTCTATTTCTGCGCCCCATACTGGCCGCTGTTCCGGAAGATTGACCTGCTGCGGGCTATCCGTATTTACGACCAGCGGCTCGCGGTAAAAAATGGCGGCACTATTGTCAGGTAAGAACCGGATCGCGTACTATATTTCTTCCCGGTGACAGATCAAGAGATGATAAGAAATGACGGGGAAAAAGGAGGAGAGCGGTGTAACCTGGCACCATACAACGGTGGTTCTGCGGGAGGATATCTACCGGCAGGCACTCGAACAAAAAATCGATATCAGCGATGCCTGCAACCGGGCGCTTGCCAGCCTGACGGGGAGTGAATACCTCCGGCAGCAGCGGGAAGAGGTTCACGCCCCTCCCCCCGTTATCATAGCCCGGGTTGGTTCCTCTCCCCCTGCTCCGGGGGAAATAAAAAAATCCCCATCGCAGAAACTGCACCCGGTCATCAACGCGGATGACCCGGCTGCACCGGCCAGGGTCGTACAGGCAAAAGCGCAGCCGCTCAAAAAAGCCCTGGCGGAGCCCCCGGTACCGGTTCCTGGACCTGGCTCACCAGAAGAAACACCGGTCGGCGCTCCTGCTGCACCAACGAAAAGGGCGGCGGTTAAAAAAGGCAATTCCACACCTTCTAAAAAGAGATCCAAAGGAGATGTGCTGAAAATATTCTTTTCCTCAAAAATTGTCCGCACTGATGACGCGGGAGACCACATAGGTAAAGACGAACTCTACGAGCTGTTCGCCCGGTTCTGCCGCGACAATCGCATTACACCGGTTCCGGAGCGGAAAGCGGTAACCGTTGGGCTGAAAAACCAGTTCGCCCTCACGGAAAAACTGGTGGACGGGACACCGTCCTGGACCGGCATCCGGCTGAAATAATTTTTTCCCTCTGGAGATAGCAACGTGAGATTACACGTTCACGCCCGATCGTTTAAAAAAATAGTAAAATAATGAAGATATACGATGGTTCCCCGCCTCAGGGCTTCTCCGTGGCACGGCGGGGCTGGAAGTTTTTGGCATCTTTTTATGGGGTCGCTGATCCGCCGCGGGGGTGTCCCTTCGGGGGCGGCGGGGTTCATCATATCTGAAGGTATAGAGATAAAATCCGCCACGGGAAATTTTTGACATCGCAATCTCATCTGAGATTACCACGAGAAAATCTTCAGCAGGTTATTTTCACTGAGGCACGGTCCCCTCCGTTCACAGGAAGTTCCCGATTCGGGCAAAAACGGAAGGTTTTCCCGGCACCCGTTTTCCCCTACTTCCCGAAACGGCGGATGCGGGACTGGTAATCCCGCAGGATCCGCAGGAAATCCACAGAGCGGAAATACTTCCAGTTGACATCGGAGAAGAAGAGCTCGGAATAGACCGACTGCCAGATGAGGAAATCCGTTAAGTAGTTGCCCCCGCTCTTGATCACGACATCCGGCGTATACCGGAAAGTAAGATAGGAGTCGAGGAGCTGTTCGTCGATAT
>JBAVWM010000086.1:0-2978 GCA_049697815.1 Methanoregula sp.
ATCAACAACTTCGTGAGAAGAAAGGTCCCGTGCGATAAGATCGCCAAACCGTGGCCGTGTGCCAGCGTTCCCCCCAAAGAAAATCGTCAATCCTTTTGGAGTTGCTATGATCCCGATGTCCCGGGTATGACTTTCGCTGCAGCAGCGGGGACAGCCGGATACCCCGATCTTGATCTTTGCCGGGAATGTCTGGTTTTTGAACGTATCATCGAGTACACGGGCCAGCCCGATTGAGTCCTGTTTGCCATACCGGCACATGTCAGTGCCAAGGCAGGCCTGGACGAATTTTACACAGGGAGCAGTTTCGGGTTTTGCGAGAGGACCGAGATCAGTGAGTGCCTTCTGCACATCACCTGGCTCAAGCCCGGCCAGAATAATCCGCTGGCCCGACGTAATCTTCAGAATGGGCACATGGTACTTCCGCCCAACTCTGGCAATAGTTTCGAGCTCTTCCGGTGTCACAATACCGGCAGGTATTCGTGTAGTGACTGCATAAGTCCTGTCATCCCGCTGGAGGAGTGCTCCTCTGCAATCCTCGTTCATACTGCTTCACCATCTATCGTTATCGTCTTCTCGCTGACCGGGATCTTCGTTCCCGCTTTTTCCAGCGCCTTGTCCACCACGTACCGCACGCCGCTGCAACAGGGCACTTCCATGTGGGCGACCGTGATTGAACGGATCGCGTGAAGGGAGAAGATTTCGGCAAGTTTGTCGATGTATCCCTCAATGCCGGAGTCCAGTTTCGGACAGAAGATGATCACGATCCGGCCCCGCAGGAGTTCCTGGTGAAATCATGCATACGCGAAGGGGACGCAGTCAGCAGCGACCAGCAGGTCAGCATTCTCAAAATACGGTGCTGCCGGGTTCAGGAGGGTGAGCTGGACCGGCCATTGCCGGAGTTCGGAATTGGTTGTCCCGCCCACGGGCTGCCGTGGTCCGGTGCGGGGAATGCTCCTGGCTGCTGAACCGGGACAGCCGGCAAAGGGACCCGGTCCTCCTGACCCGCTCTGACCTACTTCCTGAGCGGAGGTATGCAGTCCTGCTCCCTTCCGGGACACCTGCTCCGCAGCAGGTACGGCAGTCCTTTTCCGGGGGGCTCTGAGTGGTGGAGCATGCTCGGGGATCGGAATTCCGTTCTCTATCAGGTACTCGACAGCCTGGTCATACAACGCGATCTGGCCATGGCCGGCGAGATGCTCCAGATGCGCCTTCATTACCGGTGCTCCCTGCCGGACGATATTTTCCATGACCGTCTTCTCATCGTAGGGAACCGCTTCCCGCTCAATGACGCTGATTGCGCCCTCCGGACAGTTACCAATGCAGGCACCAAGACCGTCACAAAAAAGATCGCTTACAAGCCGTGCCTTACCATCGATCAGCTGAAGGGCGCCCTCCGGGCAGTCCGGGATGCACTGGCCACACCCTGTGCATCGGGTATCATCAATACTGATTATGTTCCGTTTCACCGTGTCACTCCCTGTATCATTGCAGTATTCCTTACAGTACACAGACCTTACAGTCCTGTTCACCGCAGGGGATGTTGTCGATCTTCCATTTCAGCGCCCAGTGCTTGATGCCCCGGATCACCTTCACGATCTCAAACCCGCTTTCGGTCAGCGTATACTCGGTCCTGACCGGGAATGCGGTCGCATCTACGTTTCGGGCGAGAATTCCTTCGTCTTCAAGCTCCTTCAGCCGCTCCGAGAGGACCTTTGGCGTGATACCATCGAGGGCATCACGAAGCTCGGAAAACCTGCGGGTATATCCTTCACCCTTGTAGAGTTCGAGGATAATCAGCAATGTCCATTTCTTTGTCAGGTATTTCACGGTCTGGTTGACCGTGCACGCATCCTGCATGGTATGTATTTGGAAACTCCTGCCTATTTATAATCTGGTATGCTATTGATATCTTGTATCAAAAAGAAATCAAAAGGAGTCGGATGATGTTCTGTAATCAGTGTGAAGAGACCGTCAGGGGGACGGGATGTACGGTCAAAGGTGTCTGCGGCAAAGAAGACGAGATCGCAGCTTACCATGATGTGCTCATCTATCTCTGCAAGGGGATCTCGGTCCGGAACCTTGCAGCAATGGGGAAAGGGAAAGGGAATCCGGAAGCTGGATTGTTTATTGCGGAGTCACTTTTCTCCACCCTGACCAATGTTAATTTCGATAAGGTGCGATTTACTCACCTGATCAACCGTGCAATTGCGATCCGGGATGCACTGCCCCCCACCGGCGGTGTTGAGCCGGATGCCTGTATATGGAAACCCACTGGTGACATCGATCTTCTAAAAAAAGCAAAGACGGTCGGGATCCTGGCAACAGCAAACGAAGATGTCCGCTCACTTCGCTCAACACTTCTCTTCGGGCTCAAAGGTATTGCTGCCTACTACACGCATGCTGCGGTACTGGGAAAAACCGATGATTCCATTCTCACATTTATCCAGAAGGGGCTTGCGTCCACCCTCCAGGACCTGGCAGTCCCGGAGATGATTGCACTCGTAATGGAATGCGGGGAACAGGGTGTAAAGGTCCTTGCCCTGCTCGATACCGCCAACACGTCTGCATACGGTAATCCGCAGATCACCAGTGTTAAAACCACGGTGGGATCACGACCGGGAATCCTGATCACCGGCCATGATTTAAAAGATCTCGAGATGTTGCTGGAACAGTCGAAAAATGCCGGGGTTGACGTGTATACTCATGGTGAGATGCTCCCGGCACATGCCTACCCTGCGTTCAAAAAATATGGCGACCTGTATGGTAACTACGGGAGCTCATGGCACCACCAGCGCGAGGAGTTCGAAAAATTCAACGGTCCGATCCTGGTCACAACAAACTGTATCATACCGCCGAAGGAAACCTATATCAACCGCGTCTATACCACGGGTCTTGCCGGATACCCGGGCATGAAACACATTGCCGCATCCGCGAACGGCAAGAAAGATTTCTCTGCCGTCATTGCCCATGCGAAAACC
>JBAVWM010000087.1:0-8238 GCA_049697815.1 Methanoregula sp.
GGAGCGCATTGTCAATTCCCTCCCCGAGAGCACCCGCAACCTGCTCTATCCTTCCAACGTGCTCACCCTTGTCCAGCTCAAGCTCACGCCGGGACTGTCTGAGAAGGTCCAGAAGACCGTCCTTGCGAATGTGGGGTCGGTCGTGGACACCTCCAGTGCACCCCCCGGAGTGAAAGTCGAACTTTCCGGCTCCCCGGCGTTTTCGCAGCAGATGAGTGAGGGGCTCATGAGTAACATGGGCATGCTCATTGGCGGTGCCCTTGTCCTCATGATCATCACGATGGGGATCCTCTTCTCCTATGTCCGCCACCGCTTCATGCCGGTCCTGCTTGTGGCGATCGGTCTCGTGACTTCGCTTGGCATGATGGGAATTTTCGGGATCAACCTGAACATGGCGGTGGTCGGGGCCTTCCCGGTCCTTATCGGTCTGGGGATTGATTATGCGATCCAGTTCCATGCCCGGTTCGATGAGGAGGCAAGGAAAGGATCACTCGAAGATGCAGTCTTCATGACCGTCACCCGTACCGGCCCTGCGGTCATGTACGCGATGCTGGCTACCTCCATGGGATTTCTTGCGATGTTTGTCTCAAGTGTCCCGATGATCCGATCGTTCGGTATCGTGTCCATCATCGGCATCAACACCTGTTTCTGGGTGTCCTGTATCGGGATGCCCACGATCGCCCTTCTGGTGAATTACAAACCCAAGGAGGACCGGACCGGGCAGTGCTATGCCGTAGGAACGGATGCCTGTGATACCATCATCGACAACCCGAAGAACCGCGCTCAGAACGGGAAGAAGAGTTCTTTCTCCTATGGCCAGTTCCTGACAGACACCTCGGTGAAGATTGCAAGGAACCCGATACCGGTCCTGCTCGTGGCCGGTCTTATCGCCCTGATAGGGTTCCAGATCGACACGACCATTCCGGTCAGTTCTGATGAGAACGCATTTGTTCCCTCGGATATGCCGGCCAAGATCAATATGGAGAAGGTCACCCGCGTTATCGGGGCTACCAGTACCGCAGACCTGCTGGTCCAGGGATCAAGGGTTACGGATCTCGATACCCTGCTCTGGATAAAGAAGTTCCAGGATTATGAGCTGACGCACCATACGGAGATGACCGGGGCGACGAGCATCGTCACGTATATCCTCCAGTACAATGGTGGCGTGATGCCGGAGACCCAGGCCCAGGTCGACACCGTGCTTGCAAAGATACCGGAGGATACACGGAAGTCGGTTCTGAGCGACCCGATGAGCGGGATCATCCGGTTCAGCACCATGAAAATCTCGATAAACCAGCAGAACACTCTCAAAGAGCAGGTGAAAAAGGATATTGAGTTCCTCGAACCGCCGGTTGGGATCTCGATAGAACCTGCCGGGAACTTCGAGGTGACGACCACTCTCTTGAGGGCAATGTCAGAATCGAAGGATACCATGACCCTGCTGGGGTTCATCTTTGTCTTCGTGTTCCTGATCCTGGTCTACCGGCATCTCCACGCAATCTCGCCGATCATACCCATCATCTTCGTTGTCGGATGGAACGCGGTCATGATGTATATCCTCGGCCTCACGTATAACCCGCTCACGGCAACCCTGGGATCGATGACAATAGGGGTGGCAGCAGAATACACCATCCTTGTCATGGAGCGTTATGCGGAAGAGGAGGAGAGGCTGCACGATCCTGTTGCCGCCATTCAGGAGAGCGTCCAGAAGATCGGCACCGCCATCACGGTCTCGGGTCTTGCAACCTTCTTCGGGTTCTCTGCACTCTGCCTTGCGACCTTCCCCATCATCAGCAACTTCGGTATCTCAACCCTGATCGCCGTCGGGTTTTCCCTGATAGCCGCGATCTTCATCATGCCGGCGGTGCTCTCGCTCGTGGGCAGCCTGGACGAATGGGTTACCGCACGATACGGCCACGGTGCCCGTGAGGCACACGAACAGGTCTGAGCCGGGATAAGGTTCGCTAATTCTTTTTTTTTCACACGAGCTCGTAGAGCGTTGTCCGCTGCCGGAGTTTTCGCCCGAGATCGGAAGCGATCCGTTCCATGTCCTTCGGATCGAGATAATCCGACCCGGCAGCACCGGCATCCCCGCTCACATCGTCGGTGAACATGGTGCCCGCAAGGTCGTTTGCACCGGCAAGCAGGGCAAGCTGCGTCATCTTCAACCCTACCTTGCCCCACGCAACCTGGATATTCTCGAAGTTGTCGAGAAAGAGGCGGGAGACCGCGATCATCAGCAGATCCTCTCTGCCCGTTGGCCCGGCCCGGGAAATTCCCTGCTGGTAGAGGGGGGTATTGGTATGGACATACGGGAGCGTGACGAGCTCCGTGAACCCGTGGGTCTCGTCCTGGATGTTCCGCAGGATCTCGAGGTGTTCGGCCTGGTCGCGGGCGGTCTCGTACGACCCGTACATGATGGTTGCCGTTGACCGCAGGCCGGCAGCATGGGATTCTCTGATGATCCGGACCCAGTCGGCAGTGGACACCTTGCGGGGGCAGATCACCTGCCGGACCGAATCAACAAGGATCTCGGCCGCCGTCCCCTGGATCGTCCCGAGCCCCTCCTCTTTGAGCCGGGCGATCACCTCCGTGGTCGGGATCCGGGCTTTCTTTGCCGCGTGGGCGACCTCGTCCGGGCTGAATGCATGGATATGGACACCGGGGGCCGCCTCATGGATCCAGTGTATGATATCAATGAACGTGTCCAGCGTGAATCCGGGGTGCACGCCCGAGAGCAGGCAGATCTCGGTCACGTTCCGCCCGTGCGCGAGCCGTGCCTGTGCCTGGATCCCCTCCCGGTCGTGGCAGTAGGCCCCCTCATCGGTTGCGTTCCTGCCAAACCCGCAGAACCCGCAGAGGTTCTTGCAGATGTTGGTCACGTGCAGGTTCTGGTTCCGCACGTAAGTGACCGTGTCTCCGGTGCGGCGCTCCCTCATCTCGTCTGCTGCAGCGGTGATCCGCCAGACATCCCGGCCCCGGGCCGAGAGCAAAAATTCCGCGTCTGGTTGTGTGAGACGGCTGCCGGAAAGGACATCTGACAAAAGTGCCGGGACGGTCTTCATGGCTGCAATCCCGTCACCGCTTCTTCTTTGCACTTTTCTTTGCCGGTTTTTTCATCGCCGCCTCTTTTGCCTCTTCTTTCCTGCGGAGATAGAGCTCATGGAGAACCATGAGGATGATAACGATAACGATCACTTCCCCGATATGGAGGGGCAGGAGTCCGACGTATGGGATGGTGAAAAGAGCTTTTCCCACCACCCAGTCCTTCTGCACGGGCTCGATCGTCCCGGTACTTGCAAGAGTAAGGGACCCCTGGTCGCTGAAGTTGTTGTTGTCCCCCTTTGTGATATACCCTCCATGGTCTGTTATGGTACTGGTATTCCAGACATACCCGGCGTTCTGGACAACGGCATCGGCCGGCAGGATAAAATTGCCCTTCGGGGTATTCTGCATAAAGATATCCCTGGCACCGGGCGTGTAGTTGAGTGGCAGGGTGCCGTTCGAGAATATCCGGTACCCGGTTGCGGTCGTACCGCCAATCGTGAGCGGGAGATAGCCGGTCGGCGTGACGGACCCGCGGTAGATATTGATATACAGGGGGACCGGCTCGCCCGCGTCTGTCCAGGTCATGGCCCGGTGGATGATCGGGTGCTGTTTCGAGAGGGGAAGGAGGCCGATGGAGGCCCACGTGTCGGTGATCCCGTTCGGGCGGTAGATGATCACGTCCCCGTAGTCGCCGAATTTTTTATATCCTGAAATATTCCCGTCGTCCCAGGTCTGGAGCTCGCCGAACCGGTCCTTCTGGACCACGACCACGAGGTCCCCGACATTCATGTTGGGGATCATGCTTCCGGACTCGATGGTTACGACCGCGGGCCAGGTGCCGCAGATGAGGAAGAGGAGGAGGGCGATGCAACCTACCACGCCGACCACCCAGAGGAGGTCGCGGATGAGCGAAACGGCCCAGTGGTCGCTGGTGCGGAACTGATCGACAAGGGTTTTAAGGTCACGGGGAGGTGCGTTGTCAGCCATGGGATTAACCTGTGGTTCCGGTATAGTGTTGGATCCTTTGCACATTAACCATGCGGGATAATTGTTATGCTCCCGCGTGAGGAAGGAATGGGCCGATCAGGTAGGAGAAGCCGAATATCACAAGGAAGACCCCGCAGGCAGCCATGATGCGGTGGTAGGCGGTGTCTGAAAGGATCGTCCGGCCTTTCGAGATCCCGGTGGAGACGAACACGTACCAGCTGATATCCGCAGCCCAGTGGCCGATCATGAAGACAACGGCGAGCATGAGGCCGCCCGCAAGCGCCTGGATCAAAAGAGCGCTCCCGACCGAGAGCCACCAGATCCAGAAGTAGGGATTGGCCGCGCTGGTCAGGAGCCCGGCCATGTACGGGCTGGCCGCGGCCTTTTCCGGTGCCGCGCTCAGGCTCGCGCTCCTGCTGCCGCTGATGGTCAGGATCCCAAAGACGATGAGCGCGATGCCCCCGATCACGGCAATTGCCGTGGTGTAGGGGGCTGCAAAACCCGCAAGGCCGAGGATGATCAAGAAGAAAATGGCGGTCTCAATGATGATATGACCGAGCGAGACTTTCAGCCCCGCCGTCCAGTCCCCGGCAAGGGAAGCGTTGATAGTGGCAATCAGGGTCGGCCCGGGGGCAAGTGCCCCGGTCAGCCCTATGAGGAATCCCAAGACCAGCGTTGAGACGATTTCGTAGAACACGTTCCCCCCTCGGTTGTGTATACCAGATTTGTCCCGAACGGGTAAAGAATCCTGCTCATATTTTTACTTTTGTACTATCCGTTGAACGATACCTCAGATGCTCTATATTTGTCGAAGGCAACGACCCTTTTATGCATATAGGTGAGGAAAGGATCCATCCTGATACCCTCCATGATGGACTGGTCTTTCAATCTGCGAATCCTTCCGGTATTTTCTCACGGGTCATTCCGAACTCGTCTATAGGAGCCCGGAGGGGGAGCTCCTGCGCTAGCGCCCCTCCGACCCGCAGGAGCGGGTCAACCCCCGGGGCGTTGCCTCTCCCCCCGCTGATGCTCCCCTCTTGCATGCCCGGCTGATGCCTCCGCGAGAATACAACGACCTCATGAGGGAGGCACGGGTCGGTCGATGCGACAAGCGCACGCGATACAGTTGATGATAGAGGGTCATCGACAACCAGGATGTATCTCTTATTGGATTATTTGTTTCATGCGCTTATGAAAAATTCAAATTAAATCACAATCAACGTTGTATTCCCTGATTTCTTCTTCTTATCCTCGTCGTCTGTTGAACCACGCGGACCGTGCCGGAACAACAGCCTATATTTTCTCTGCTGCCGATATTCCGGTATGCTTGATGCGCAGGAGATCACGCACCGGTTTCTCGATACGAAGCTGCAGGTGCACCCGGAAGTGGTGCGCTACATTCTCGAGAAGAACGAGCCGGACTTACTCGAGCGCATCATCGCCGGGATCCCGAAGGATACCATTGTTGTCTGTGCAAAGCACATCCCCGGCATCCGCCCGGTCCGGGACGGGACAAGGTTTCTCGTCGACCCCGAAGTCGAGGTGGTCTCCGGTTCATCCGGTACCTCGGGCCCCGTGAACGGGACCGGGGACTATCTCCACTACTTCCGGGACCGGTACAGCCGGCTCGGGGGTATGATCCGGAGCAGGTGCGGGGCGATGCCCATCGAGGGGCTGACAAAGAACACCCGCTACCGGCAGGAGGAGTGCACGATTATCGGCATGGTCGTGGAAGTGAAGACGACGACAAACGGCCACCGCATTGCCGAGATCGAGGACACCAGCGGATCCATTTCCGTGCTCTTCCGGAAGGACCGGCCGGTCTTTTCTGATGCCGAGCGGATCATCCATGACGAGGTGATTGGGGTCAAGGGAAAGCTCTCGAACGACGGCAAGCTCTTCTTTGCCGAGCTGCTTTACCGCCCGGACATCCGTATCGACAATGCCCCGTTCAAGAGCGGGGAACCGGGGAAGGCGGTCTTCATATCCGATACCCACGTGGGCAGCAACACCTTCCTGTCCGCGAGCTGGAACAAATTCGCTGACTGGCTGAGTGACTCGGACCATTCCTATCTCCTGATCGCAGGCGACCTTGTCGACGGGATTGGCATCTACCCGAACCAGGATGCCGAGCTGAGGATCAAGAACATCTATGAGCAGTACGATGCCTTCGGTGCCATGATGCAGGACCTGCCTTCCCGCATGAAGATCATTATCTCGCCCGGGAACCACGACGTGGTCCGCGGGGCAGAGCCCCAGCCGGTGCTGCCCGCGCAGTTTACGAAGAACTTCCCCAAAAACTGCGTGCTCGTGGAGAACCCGGCGCTCGTGCGCCTCCAGGGTGTGCGGGTGCTGATGTATCACGGCCGGTCCATCGACGACATGATAGGTCTCATCCCCGGCGCCTCGTACGAGAAGAGCGGGCTGATGATGGAGGAGATGCTCATCCGCCGCCACCTTGCCCCGGCCTACGGCCGCCGGACCCCGATTGCCGCGGGGAAGACCGACCGCCTCATCATCGATCCGCTGCCCGAGATCCTGCATACCGGCCACGTACACATCAAGGGCATCACGAACTACCGCGGGGTGCTCGGGATCAATGCCGGCACATGGCAGTCCCAGACCACGTTCCAGAAGCAGATGAACGTGAACCCGACACCGGCGCTTGCCGTTGCGGTGGATCTGCAGACGCTGGTACCGGAGACATTCTCGTTTGTGTAATCCTTACGGTCCGACCTTCACCGGCAATCGTTATTTCTTTTCGGCACCGCCGCTTTTTCTGCATACTACAAAGCATATCTGTCTGGCAGAATAACACGTGCAGAAACATCCGGCCCGCAGGATTTCCCGGCATCCGGAGCAGCACACCCCCGGCGCCAGCACTAACCGGCCGGCACGTATGGAGAACCAATATGGACATATTCAAACGGAGAGCAGCAGCGCTGGTAAACGGCCATGACCTGCGGGCGCCAGCCGCTCATTGTGCTCGGCGAAGCAAAAGCATACAGTGGAAAAGCGGGAGGGATCCGGGATCTCGGTTTTTCCGGGGTGTGTCCGATGAAATTTTTTACTGAGCCACCGGCAACCCATCAACGTAACGATATGACTGCGGCGGTACAAATCCCGGTAAAGTTTCCTAGGGATCAAGTGGAACAGAAAATTCCTGCAGGTTTTCGATCCCATACATATTTTTGCTTAATTGACCGTAAAAAGGTCATTGATTATTCTGATAGTCGCATTTTACGAAAAATCAATTGAAGACTATCACTGTCCCTCAAAGCACTCCCGGCACGTCATCGTTTTCTTGAGAAGTCCCATCATCCGGATGCAATTGACGCACCCCTGTACGCCGCAGTGTTCGCACTCCCGCAGGTCCTCAGCTGCAACGATCTTATGGCATTTGGGGCATTCAACCATCTGCCCTCCGTCACTACCGCCGTACGCTGCAACATCCGAATCTCCGTACTCCGCGGCGTCATCGCTCGACACGTCGCCACCCTCGTGATGCAGGGGATCATGCACCCGGGACAACATCGCGAAGAGCTCGCAGAACATCCGCCAGAGCACGCTTGCGATAACCAGAAACCCGATCCAGAACAGCGGCGAGCCGGCCGGGTATTCTGCAATGGCCGCGGTGTTGATGAATGATTCGTTGACGCCTTCGGTTGCATTTTTTGCAAACATCCCTGCTATCCCCATGACCGACACGAGAACGATCATAACGGTACCGAGGATATAGATCAATTTAAGGTGGTTTTCAGTGATGAGGGAGCCAAAGGAAAGAAAGCCGCCCTTGCCGGCTTTTTTCCGTACGGGTCGTCCTGATGCATCCGGAGCCGGGCGGCTGGCCGGTGCTGTTGCCACCGCCGGTTTTTTGGGCGGGTTCTGGGGAAACGGGTAACCGCACTTGTTACAGTAAAGTGCCTGGTTATCAGTCTCATGATACCCACAGCTGGGACAGGTTTTTGCCATAATTGCTCGCTAAAAGATATTGGCTCTGTAATAAATCATCAAGCTGTTGATCGGCTTGCCGAACTCCCCGAAGATCATTCACTATAATAAAATGGATAAAAAAAAAGTAATCAGACCCGGTCACAGTGCGAGCCGGACTTCCTTTGCCGCATCGCACATGTACTTCATCTTCGCATAGGCTGCCTCGCGGGTTCGCATCCGCATCCCGCAGTCCTGGTCGATGAGCATGAT
>JBAVWM010000088.1:0-15841 GCA_049697815.1 Methanoregula sp.
GCAACGGTGCGCACCGGCTCTTCTGCCGTGAATGGGTTGATCTTCGTCTCGGTACCCGGAATATAGTAATCGGGCAGGAGCAGGATGTTGTGCAGTGCAATGCTGTGCAACCGGTTCGCGAGCTGAAGGACATGACGGAGCATCTTTGCGTCAGTGGGAATTTCGCACTTGATGGATGCTTCCATTGCTTCAGTGGCCGCGAGGTTGTGGGCTATCGGACAGATACCACAGACGCGGGACGCGATCTTGGGCACCTGCTCGGGGGTCTTGCCAACAGCAAGCTTCTCGACGCCCCTCACCGGGGTAATGGAGCACCAGTTACCCGTCTCGATGATACCAGCGTCGTTAACCTTCAAGACGAGCTTGGAGTGTCCCTCGTGTCTTGTGGTTGGGGAAATCTCTACAACTTTCGACAAATATTATCGCCTCATGTTTTGTTGCGTTGTTCCTAATGCTGTACAAAATTTATTTTAGATCTCTCATCTCTAGAGATAATTGACCGTACAAAGTACGTTCATCATTATGTTCCACCACGGCTTTTATAACCTTTATGAATTGATCGCAGGACGAAAAAATCCTTGAATTCAGGTTTATTTCACATATCCTAACTAAATTTCCAAGGATTCGAATATTCGGCGAAAATATGGCGCGATTATTAAAAATAAAATAATCCTTTTAATTTACATTTATTTTTTTGAGTTTTGAAATTTATTCACTCGTCATTGTGCTTTTCCCCGTTCAATTCATCGACCAATTCGGCAATCGTGGCCCGCCGTTCGGCGTATGCGTCATGCTGGTGGATACTCTCCTCGTTGGTCTGCTTGATCGTGACAACAGAATCTCCTGACAGGTACTCAAACACTGCAAGGACTTTCTTGGCCATTTCCCTGACACAGTCCTCAACAAATCGCGGATTTTTGTGCGCGGCGAGAACTACTGCACCTTCGTCTCCTCGTTTGAGCAACTCATAGATCCCCGAACTCATCGAGTCTTTCAGGATCGTGATGATTTTTTCAAGGTCGACATGCTGATCATCATCAGTTTCGATACAAAGGAAACCCCTGCCGCGCTGGTTGTGGGTAGCCATGGGCACCGCGGAGAAGAACTCATCGATCTTATCCTTACTGACATCGAGGCTCTCCAGTACCCGCATGGCGCGCTCCTTCATGATATTCTGGGCACAGGGACATGCGGTCATCCCGGTCACTTCCGCACCGATGCTTTTCCTGACAATCGGGCTGCGGAATGTCCGACGGGCGATTGCGCGTGCATGAACCTTGACCACTTCATGACAGGCAGTGTGGCTGATCGGGGTTTCGCGCTTGACCATGAACTCGCTGCGCATGAGTACTTCTGTCCGGTCCGCGTATTCGTGGCGGTCGAGCAGTTTCCGAGCCACAACGCTGCAGAGTTTTTCAATCTCGTTGACTTCCCCGTCAATCGCCTGCTGAAGTACTTCATCGATAACTTCGAAATTCCGGGAAAGGTTTGCTCCTTTAAGGCTTCCAGGCAAGTCGACGTACACATCGAAATTGGAAATAAAGATCATAGGCCGTTTACCGTGCCGGTGTACTTCGACGAGTTTTTTTACATTTTTAACCCCGACGCGGGTTAGATTTATGCGGACATCTGGTGAAGATGCCTGCACGTCTGGCAGTTCCCTGCTGAAGGATTTGTCTGGTGACTGATCGTTATTGTTGTTTTTAATAGGTCATCGCATCCAGATGGTTTTTTTCGTTTGCTTCTTTAGTGTTTTCATATAATATTTATGTGCTTTGTTGCTGATATCTAATCGATACCCTATGTTAAAAAAATATTATGAAGCTGATGCAGATATCGGCGTGCTGAAAGGTAAACGCATTGCGGTTATCGGCTATGGTTCCCAAGGCCGCGGGCAGTCCCTCAACCTCAGAGACAGCGGGCTTGATGTCGTGATCGGTCTCCGGCCCGGCAAGAGCTGGGACGCAGCAAACAAAGACGGTATGAAGGTCATGACGGTCGCTGATGCGATCAAAGGGGCCGATATCGTCCAGATCCTCCTCCCGGATGAACACCAGGGTGCTGTCTTCAGAACTGAGATTCTCCCTCACCTCAAGGAGAACCAGTGCCTCATGTTTTCGCATGGGTTCAATATTCACTTCGGCCAGATCGTACCTCCGGCAACCGTTGATGTTGTGATGGTGGCACCCAAGGGACCCGGTTTCATGGTCCGCCGCCAGTACGAGGAAGGTAAAGGCGTACCTGCTCTCATCGCAGTGTATCAGGACCACACGGGCAATGCACACAAGATGGCCCTTGCCTATGCCAAGGGTATCGGAGCAACCCGCGCGGTCGTACTTGAGACCTCATTCCGTGAAGAGACCGAGACGGATCTTTTCGGCGAACAGGCAGTTCTCTGTGGTGGCTGCACATCCCTGGTGAAGGCAGGTTTCGAAACGCTTGTCGATGCCGGGTACGAACCTGAGATGGCATATCTTGAGGTCCTCCACGAGCTCAAGCTTATTGTCGATCTCATCTACGAAGGCGGGCTCACCAACATGCGCCAGTACATCAGCAATACGGCACAGTACGGCGACCTCACCCGAGGCCCCCGTGTTATCGGCCCGGAAGCCTATGAGGCAATGCAGGAAATTCTCGAAGAGATCCAGTCCGGCAAGTTTGCTCGGGAATGGATGCTGGAGAATATGGTCAACCGTCCTGTATTCACTGCACTTACCAAAGCCGATGAAGAACATCTTATCGAGGAAGTCGGAAAAGAAGTCCGCGGGATGATGCCCCAGTTCCGCAGGTAAATTCCAGGGGGATTTCTTCCCTCCTTGGAAAATAACCATTTCTGCTATCTTTTTTTTAAGGAACAGATAATATTATCACAATAAAGGATTGCGTCGTATACCGCAGTGAGTCGGGTAATACCCGTTATGCTGCACAGCACGTGGCATCAGCGTGCGATGCACAAATCGTAGGAGTCAGCGACCGTACGCCATACATGAAGCTGACCCGCTTTCTTTGTCTGGTGCAAGAAAGCCTTCACCGATGAAAAAACAGAGATTGAACCAGCTGCTTTGGATGTGTCCGATTACGATATCCTTGTCTTCGGATCACCGGTCTGGGCTTTCAAACTGACACCGGTAATCCATATCGCTATCGATTCCCTCCAAGGATGTGAAGGAAAGAAAAGGCGGTTGCATTTTCAACGCATGGCGGTAAAGCCTGCAAGACCGACGAGACCTTCAGAATATGGATCGAATCCCGTAGCATGAAACTTGTCGCTGTCACCAGTATCCACCACAAGGATATCGAGAATGAGAAGGAAACCCTAGAGATCATCTGTTTGATAACATCAATTAAATAAAACCCGATGTCACCGCGCAATCCCTCGTTTTTTGCGGCTCTTAATAAATATCCTCGCTTCGGATTCGATACTAGTCTTATTTTCTTAAGATAATCGGTCGGCTGATTGCAATAAGAATGATGAAAATACAGAGCCATTCCAGGACACGGGGAAAGCCTTTTGGAGAAGGTGAACCTTTATATTATACAACTATGACGGACTCATATGAAAACCTCCTCAAGCAGGCCTACTCCAATATTACCGAGAAAACGGAATCTTCGGAGCGGTTTGTAGTCCCTGAGGCAAAAGCATACGTCGAAGGGAAAACAACCGTCCTTGAAAATTTCGCTGAAATTGCCGGTAAAGTCCGTCGTGATCAGGATCATCTTATGAAGTTCTTACTCGGTGAGCTGGGAACCAGCGGTAAAATCGACGGGAACCGGGCTATTTTCAATGGGAAATTCGAGGTCTCACTCATCAAAATGATCATCAAGAGCTATGTCGAGGACTATGTTATCTGTTCAGAGTGCGGAAAGCCTGATACGCGGCTGGTGAAAGACGACCGGGTCATGATTCTCCGGTGTGATGCCTGTGGAAGCCACCGCCCGGTCAGGAAACGCAAGGCCAGGACCGAACCGGTATCGGAAAACCTTGAGGAAGGCGCAGTCATGGACGTGGAGATCCAGTCCATCTCCAAGCGTGGTGACGGCGTTGTTAAGATGGGCCGTTATATCATGTATGTGGCCAATGCGAAGCCCGGGCAGAAGGTCAAGATCAAGATCTCCCGTATCTCGGGCTCTATTGTCTTTACCGAGAGAGCGACAGAATAATTCAATAAATTCTCATTCTCTTTTTTTTTGTGATAAAAAGGGCAGGGAGCTCGTTATCCCCCTGTCTCAAGTGTCTTTGACGTTACAACAGAACCACTCTCGTATCCTGCAAAATCGAAGCTTTGTTTTGTCGGGCCACCGGTCTTCACAATGGTAATTTCATAGGTAAAGGGCCCCGTATTATCATACACGCTCTCGTAGCCCATCCAGCGTCCGTCAACAACATATGTCAACGGACCGGTGTCCTCCAGTGTAAATTCCTTGGTAGTATCGGTTGCTTTCTCAAGGACCATGACGGGTTCGATCAAGCCCCAGTCAATGCCCCCCTTGATATATGACTGATAGCGGGGAATCAATGCCTGTAACTGGCCAGCCCGTTCTGTACTTAGTGCATATCCCAGGACCGGCTGTTGTGATTTGATAGTAATTCTGAATTTATCCTTTGGATAGAGGAATTTGAAACCCATCAGGGTCTTGAAGTCATAGGTTTTGTATGTTTTTGTCGTGAGCATACCTGTTTCATGCAGGATCACATTCTCTGTCGGAGCAGTTGTTGCTGCTGTAGAGACGATGGTTGAGGTGACCGGTATTATGGTCTGTGCAGCAGTTGTTGTCGGGAGAACGGTCGGGACTGTTGTTGGAACGGTGGTGGTTGGGGTCGGTGTGCCCATGTTCACCGTACAACCTGAAATACAGACAGCTGCCACGAGAAGTACGGCCACAAATAAAATGGTTTTTTTCCTGATCATAGTAGGTACGGCTTTTTTTTTTAATCCAGATAATTGTTATGGATTTACCCTGCACGGATTGATAAAAAGGGCCCGAAGAATACGCATTTCGGCAACCTGAAAAAAAGTATAAAAAAAAGAATCAGCGCTTTGTTAAACCTTTGATGAGCTCGTTACAGTGACCGGAGATCCGTTTACAGGCCTTTTTAATAGGTGGGATGGGGCTCTTCTTTCCTTTGGTGGTAACAAACAGTTCCGGGTCCGAAAACTGGAATTCAATCATGTATCTAGCTATATCGACATCAGGATCACTTACCAGCTCCTCTATGAGGGCGTTCATAAACGTGTGCCCCTGACCCTGGATGACAAGACGCGCCTTGTCTTTTTCGAGCTCAAGTACTTTTACAATCATGCACCTATGTTTGGGAACCTGAAAACTATTAAAGTATGGGTGGCAACAAAAGTCACTCTTGGTGAACCGCTAAATGATCGGATACCCTTCAGGGGAATTCGAAGATATCGCCATCCCTGCCGAGATGGGTTAAATCCCAGGGAAGCATGTGGCTCTGATGAATACAACGGAAATCTTTTGGTTTAAGCCTTTCCGCAAGCATGCAGGCATCGAGATAATTCATGTGTTTGTGAATTGTTGTTATATTGGACGGTACAAGTGCGTCCAGCAGGAGAAGGTCAAGGTTTCCCAGCATGTCGAGACTCCTTTGAGGGATGTCACTATTCGTATCTGACGTGAACCCAACCCGGGATTTCCCGGTCTCGAAAAGCAGACCACAGGTAAATGCCGGGGGATGCTTGACCATGAATGGGGTTATGATAATGTTGGAGAGGCTGAACGGTTCGTACGGCAGGATGATCCGTTTATCAAATGTAAGAAACCGGAAGATCTCCGCGCAATAATTCATGACCGTGGGTGTGGCGAATACCGGCGGGATATGCTGGACACGGTAAAAATCTCCGAACCCCATGAAGTGATCGTAATGCCCGTGGGTCCAGATCACCGCGTCGATGTGTGGGGATCCGTACCGCAGCAGCTGTTGACGGAGATCGGGGGAAGAATCTACCAGCAGGTGAAAACCTTCGTTTTCGATAAGAAGTGAAGTCCGCAGACGCATTACGCCTGTTGTTTTCGCATGGGTACACTGGGGACATGTGCACCCGATCTTTGGAGTACCAATTGCATCGCCGGTGCCGAGAAGGGTAATTCTCATGCTTATAACCAGTTCAGATGCCGGATCGCGTCCCGGTTTTTCACCATGTGAATCCCCTTTTCGATATCTTCCGTACTGATGGCCTCCCGTTTATCCATAAGTGCAGAAAGGATAGCTTCCTTGATCATCATACGGATATCCGATCCCGAAAACCCCTCTGTCTGGGCGGCAAGTCGCTGGTAATCGATGGTGCAGTTGAGCGATCCCGTAACCTTCGTCAGGATGTTTTTCCTCATATCCTCATCGGGAAGCGCAAACTCCACAACCTCGTCGAACCTGCGCCATGCTGCTTCGTCGAGCAGTTGCGGGTGGTTCGTTGCTCCGATCAGGACAACGCCGTGTTTGACCAGATTCATCTTGTCGATATTTTTCAGGAGCGAGTTCACGGCTCGTTTCATTGCTCCGTGGTCATCCGCCACCCGGCTCTTTGCGATAAAATCGAACTCATCAATAAAAAGGATGGCAGGGTTGATTTTTTTTGCCAGATCAAAGATGCGGTCAATATTCTTGGAGGTTTCACCGAGATACTGCGATGTGATCATGGAGAGGCGGACTTCAAGGATTGGCATATGCATGGTCCGGGACATGGCAAGGGCAAGGGACGTCTTTCCTGTTCCCGGTGGCCCGACAAAGAGAAGCTTCCCCACTTCATAAATCCGGTGACGTTTGAGGAATTCCCGGTGGATGATAGCCTGCTGGATCTTAGTGATGATCGCGAGTTGTTCATACGTACAGACAAGATCCTCCATTCTCTGCTCGACCTCTTCCGGGGCAAGAACGATAACAAGATCAAGAGCACCGCGAAGTTTTTCGTCCTCACCGACCAGTTTTGAAATCCGTGTATCAAGGTATGCTTTTGTATCCTCGTAGAGAGGATTTGACGCGCGGATCGTTTCATAGGATATTTCCAGGGAATCAAACCCTTCAAAATAAAAGGCGAGTGCGGGGTTTCTCTCTATGATCGTCTTCCCCCCCTGCTTGAGGAACCATTGGGCTGCCGGCTCAAGTGCGGTGATGCGGAGACGCTGCCCGAACTCCTCATAGCAAACAAACGGGTTTGCAGACATCTTCTGATGAGCATCGGGAATGCCCAGTGTGCGCTTGATCAACCCGTCACTTACATACACCGGTCTTTTGGTGTCGGTTGCATGTGCGATACTGAAAATTTCGCGGCACGCGGGAGTCAGGTCGTTAATATCCAGGTTTTGGTTCTGGTTGAAAATTTCGGCGGTCAGCACGACTTCCATTATGTGCAGGGCATCAGAATCTCCGGTCATGGCTGTAACCTTAATTATTCTTCCTGCAATTGAATAAGTCTATCTCAACGGGTTGTAACGATACACCCGTCAGCCGTTACGATAATGGTGTGCTCTTCCTGTGAAACAAGCGACCCCGGAATGTCAGAAAGAACCGGGTATACGTGGAGTACCTGCGAGCGGATAAGAGTGGGGAGTGCGAGATCCATTTTTCTCTCCTTCAGCCAGCGCCGCGAAAACGGGAGCCCGCGGCGGTCTCTGATCTGTTCGAGAATCGCCCTGCCGGCAGGGATCCGGACGGGTTTTGAGGAGATCTGGGAATAAATCTCTTTCCGTGTTTTTTCCATTACATGCCCGCTGCCGGTTGTCGCAAACGGTTCAATGGCAAAGACCATCCCTTCTTCAAGTACCACACCCCCGTTTATTCCGATATTGGGAATGGTAGGTAACCGGTGAAGGAGGTACTGGTCAAGCCCGTGTCCGGTAAGGTTGGCGATCGGCCGATATCCCCGGCTCTCAATTGCTGACTGGATCGCCACGCCAAGATCCCCAGAAGGAACACCGGGCCGGATAATACTGATGGCGGCTTCAAGCGCCTGCCGGGAAGCCTCTACAAGCAGGGAGTTGACACCAAGATCAATGGTTGTTGCAGTATCCGCGATATATCCGTCTACATGCACACCGAGATCCAGTTTGGCAACATCCCCTTTGGCAAATATGCGGGGATCTCCTGGGGACGCCGTATCGTGGGCAGCATCCTCATTTAATGACAGGTTGAGGGGAAAAGCAAGCGCAGCCCCCTCCTCGATCACCCGCGATTCTATCGATTCAACAATATCCAGATAGGAGGTGCCGATACGGATCTCCTTTGCACCGTCCCGCAGGATCTTTGCTGCAATGAGACCGGCTTCCCGGTATTTTTCTAAGATTTCATCATTCATATGACCAGATCCTCGGGAAATGCTGTGAAACTATCAAAGCCCTTTTTTGTAACAGCACCGATATCCTCCAGCCGGACACCCCCGATACCGGGATAGTACAGCCCCGGTTCAATGGTGATTACATTACCCGCTCCGAGTGTTTTTCCCGCTGGCCCGACTGTTGGCAGCTCATGGATCTGTAACCCGACACCGTGCCCGAGATTATGCACAAATCCCCTGGTATCGCTGTCATATCCATGTTCTTTGAAAAAGTCGACAACAAGCTGGTGCAGGTCTGCCCCTGAAACACCGCTTTTTACCCGGGAAATCGCGAGCTGTTTTGCTTCGCGAAGGGCTGAGTACATCTCGAGGAGTTCCGGTGAGGGTTCACCTTTGACGAATGTCCGGGTCATATCTGCGTAATACCCTGACTTCTCGTGGAGCGGGAAAAGATCAATGATGATCGGTTCATCTGCCCGGAGGGGGCCGGTGCCGGTCATATGGGGGATTGCTGTATCCTCCCCGCACGAGACAATCGTATCCTCTGCACTGCAACCGTGCTCCAGAAGCACACAGTGCATAGTGTATTTTATATGTTCTGATGTCAGGGGCTTTCCATTCAGGTACAGGATCCCGGTTTTCACCACCGCGCGCCTGATCAAAGAGACAGCATGTCCCATTGCTGTTTGCGTCACATCCTGGACGTTTTTCATGCATCGGATCTCGGGACGGGTCTTTTTCGCCCGCATCGAGAGGACAGTACCCTTGTCAACCGTTACGGAACAGAATTCCCCAAGGGCGTTTGCCAGTGCAACGGGAAAATTTTGGGGGACCAGAATTTTCTTTCCCACCTGGCCCGCAATCATCTGTGCTGTTGCCCGGTATGGATCTTTCTCTTTTTTTGTGATCTCCGGAAGCCCGGCCTCGGTACGGGTCATAACCGCGTTTGTCCCTTCGCGTGATGCGCGTCCAACCTCCATCTGGGAGATGATAATGGTACCTTTCTCCTCCCGTCTCCTGAAATAGACAAAGGGATCGCTTGTCGTGAAATGGGTCAGGTACCTCATATCTGCATCCCGTGAGTTGGCATATACAACATAAGCGTCAGTACCGCGTTTCCTGATCGCTTCTGAAAGTGGATCCATCTGGTGGTATATTTGTCGTGAAACGTCAAGTACTTTTATTCTGGAGTTGAGGTACCTTTGATGGATGAGAATGCAAAAGCCCAGTTCAAATGGAAGTTTTACCGTCTCACTGTGGAGCTCAATATTATCGTACTGCTGGTCGCAGTTTCTATACTTGTTTTTTTAATTATTCATTCCCCTTACTCAATACCGGTCATCATAGCAATGCTGGCACTTGCTCTTCTCCTGTTCATGGATTTTATTAAAAAATATCGGGAGACCAAAGCGTGGCTTGATGATAACGCTGAGAAAAAACATAATCGAGAAAAAGAATCGTAATCTCCCTCAGTCCAGAATGCAGGTCTCGTATGATAAGGAAAATGAAGGATGAAATTGAACTCCTGAGCCGTCATCTCGAAGTAGCAAAGGCGGTTGCGGATTACCAGCCTATCGGAATTATGAAACTTTCCGAGTTACTCGATTTACCCTCCCATCGTATCCGGTATTCCCTGCATGTGCTGGAGCACCTCGGGTATATCCGTGCTTCTCCTGATGGGGCCATTGCAACACCGCAAACCCACGAATTATTCCTGCACCTCAACGAGGACCTTGATGACCTCATCCACCTGCTGTCGGTGATGAAAAAGGAATGATCCCTGATTTATGGGATCCTCTCCCCTGATCCCCCCTGACCTCCATCATAGTTACCTTTAAAAGTACTCAGAAAGAATCTAATAAGGCGCATTGACAGTGCCTCCCTAACTCAGTTGGTAGAGTGTCGGACTGTTAATCCGAATGTCACAGGTTCGAGCCCTGTGGGGGGCGTTTAGGGGCCCGTAGCTCAGTCCGGTTAGAGCGCCCGGCTCATAACCGGGCGGTCATGGGTTCGAATCCCTTCGGGCCCACTGCCCCGTCATTTAACCTGTGCAGTTCTATTCCTATGCACTTGTCCTATGGTACCATTTGAAAACCTTTGTATCATGGGACATGCATAGAAAGCAGCATGAAATGTCCCGTATGCGGGATGGACTGCGTGAAGTCCGCAAAAGACGTCCTTGCCCTGCTGCCCGCTATTTTTCTTCCGTGTGCCGAATGCAGCATCCGGACCCTCGACAAACGGGCCCCATTGCCGTCCCTCGAGTACGGACCGCCCTGTTCGTGCGGGAAGCGATTCATCGATGAAGCATTTGCCCATATGTACGTAATCATGATTGAAGAGGGAGACTTGCTGCGAACGGATCCTCTCATTGCTGTCGGCTCCCCGCTCGTTCACCCGGGATATGCGATGGACCGCCCCCCGTTTCTTCCGCAAAAATCCCTTACCCTGCTCACCCCCTCGGCTACAAAAAAGACCGCGGAACGATTGATGGAAGAAGTGCCCGAACTGCGTGGCGTAATAAAAAGGGAAAATTTCATACCGGGCATCACTAACCCGAACATCGATTCCGTCCCCCGTGTCTATGAACTCTTGGCCGGTTGCGATGTACGGGCCGATGTCTTCCCGCTCAGGACAGGCCCGCTCGTGATGTATAAGCAGCAGTCGCGAATCCATATCGAGTTCCCCCGGGGTGTCTACCCGAAAATCCATGCGGTCGAACAGCATGTGGGAAACCCACCGGCCGGACATTTTGTGGACGCATGCTCAGGTGTAGGAACACTGGGGCTTGCAGCAGCCTGTCTCGGTGTTCCCCACGTCGTATTGAACGATGCATGGTATGCATCAGCATTCTGGTCAGCATTTAATCTTGAAGTCAACCGGGAATATCTCCTGATCGACCGGGTCCGGATATTTGAGCAGGAGGAAGATATGCACAAACACCCTGTTATGAAAGAGCCGATAAAAATTGCCGAAACTGAGGGGGAACAGATAATCGAGGTATATCAGGGAGATTTCCGCCGGTTGCATAAAGTTCTTTCCTTAAATCCCCCACCAGTCACGGTATTTGACCTCTTTGAAAAGAGAGATACACCCGCATTACACCAGATCCTGGATGACTGGCAGAAAAATGTTGGAGGGGAGGTTTTTATACCCTGATCAGGTATCCCACCCAGATTTTCACGTCCGGATAATCTTTCCGGGTAAAAAGCCTTTATTGACCAGTGCACAAAGGTATATGGGGACTAGCCCGGGTGGCTCGGCGTCACTTGTTACCCGAAACCGTCGGTATGCGGGGGGCGAAGTTTGACTGAGGCTGCAACGGCCTTCGGGAACCTGTGTGTCCTGACAGTGAAACCTCGTCCCATGAGGTCGATGGCCAGGTATCAATATTCCGGAGGGAATAACGACCTGTTGCTGCGGGAACCGGTTCAGGCCCGGAAGGGAGCAGACTTACCGTAGACATCCGGCGCCCATGGGGTTACGGGGCTGAGGATGGATGCTTTGGTGAATGGAGAAACGTACAGTCGACCGATAACCCGTCCCCATTGAAGATTATCATGGCGAAAGTGACCATCATCGGTGCAACGGGAAATGTCGGTATGTTTGCCGCGTATGCAATCTCGGCAATTCCGCATGTCAGTGAAATTCTTCTCTATGGGCGGGAACAGCGCGAGTCTCTTCTGAAAGGAATTACCCAGGATATCATCGATTCTTTTGCCGCGCGGGGAACTGATATCGAGACCAGCTGGACGACAAATTTAAAAGATGTTACGGGATCTGATATCGTTATCATCACCGCGGGAGAATCGCGCAAAGCCGAGCAGGACCGGCTCGATCTCGCGCTGGGAAATGCCAAAATTATTGCCCCGATTGCAAAGACTATTGGCACAGCTGTTCCTGACACCAAGATACTCATGGTCACCAACCCGGTTGATATCATGACCAGTGTCGCGCTGAAGTATTCAGGTCTTAAGCCAAACCAGGTCTTCGGTCTTGGAACCCATCTTGATTCGATGCGCCTGAAATCCCTTATTGCAGCTTATTTCCGGGTGCATGTCAGTGAAGTGCATACCCGTATTATCGGCGAGCATGGCGACAGCATGGTCCCTCTCTGGTCTGCGACTACTATTGGAGGTATCAAGATCTCAAACCTGCCGGAATTTTCCCACCTGCCGGTACAGGATATTATAAGAGCGGTCAAATGCAGTGGACAACAGATCATCCAGAATAAGGGCTCCACGGTCTACGGGCCCGGAGAAGCAATTGCATCCCTTATACGGACGGTTCTCGGCGATGAAAACCGCATCCTTACCGTCTCGACGTATATCAGAAGCGAGGTTCATGGAATCGGCGATGTCTGCATCGGCGTTCCCGCACGGGTGAACCGTGACGGTGTATTTCCTATTACTATCCGGCTCGATGAATCTGAAGTGATCGCATTCAGAGAATCGGTGGAAAAAATACGGGCAAACACCCGAAAGGTTTTCGATTCAATGGAAGCATCAGGAAAGGATGAATAAGAAAAAAAGGAACGATAGAACCGAATTTTCAGTTCAATGTTACTTCAATAATCTCTGCCCGCTCAACGCCCGGAATGCTGCTTAAGGACATCTCCAGTGCGTCAGTCTCTCCGCCGGCATCGTTGATAACTGCGGCGAACTTGATTGCCTTGAGCCCGAAACCGATCGGCTCTATCTTCATGTCCTGGATACCCGGCAATTTCTGCTTAAGGGCCGTTTTCAGCTGTTCAAGGTCTACTTCCGGAGATTCCGGCATGACCCTCATGATGACCGCAACACTGCCCATTTCGTTACGGTCCCCCGAATCCGCATTTCGGGCAGGCATAGGAGATACTCTGCTCCCGGCACCGGTAGCACCGGTTGATCTCAGCACCGCAGGCTGGGCACCCGAACTCTGTTGCGCCCTCTTCTGCGAGCGGGGCATTGCAGGATGTACATTTCTTATCTGGCATTCACACTCCTCCAAGGATTCCTATAGTATCTCTTTTGGAACCTTTAAAAGGTTGTACCGATCCTGGTACCTGAAACGGACTCCCCCCTCAGGAATTTCTCTATGCGGTCAACCCGGGATCCGTTGATAATTATCGTCTTTACCTTTTTTTCCAGGACGAACGGGATAAAAAACGGATCAAGTACCTCCGTTTTAACCGGGATTTTTACCTGTTCCATCAAGCTGCCATTCTCTAAAATCCCGTCTACTGATTTGAGGAGCAGAAGATCCAGTCCAAGGAGGTCCGCGACCCATGCAGCGATCGAATCTGAAGTGACATCCCATGAGTGGGGCAGTGGATCGTGCTGTCGCAGACTGCAGTAGGGAAGAAAAACCACCGGCTGATGCGGTGTCTGGAGGAAAGCGGTGGTCATTATTCCTTGCGAACCAATAAACAAGCCATACTGATCCATGGAGGCGATTGCCATCCAGTGCGCGGAATCGTCGTCAACCCGCAATTTCCTGACCGCATCTGCAAACATACCCCCACCCGGAACAATAAACAGCGGGCGTTCGGAGGCAAGAAGAACCGGGACTAGATCCGGTACCCGGCTGGAGAGGCTTCCCCCCAGTTTCACCACAACCGGGGAACCTGAAGGCGGGTTTGAGGATATTTGAACCATCTCGGCGTTCCTGAATATTATATCATTGCATTAAATATGAATTGTAGACAAACGGATTTTCTATGCGCAGCATCCTCCCACTCGTTCTCTGTCTGGTATTTGTGGTTCATGCATGTGCAGCGGTGCAGATTGTCGAGTTCTGTCCTGACCCCTACCTGTACGAGGATGCGGATGAATACATTGTCCTTTCCGGTAATGGTCCTCTGGACAATATAACAATATCAGATAATCATGGGGGATTCCGGTTCCCGTCCGGAACTGAACTCCGGGGATCCCTGACGGTAGCCCGCAGCGCGCATGCATACGAACAAAGCCATGGCAGGCTTCCGGATTTTGAATGGCTCGATTATTCCCCGGATGTCCCTAACGTAGTGAACGGCGATCCGCTCCGTATGGCAAATACCGGGGACGAACTGGTGTTGTATGATACGGGCACTGCTGTGCAGAAAATATCATGGCCGGGAGATGTGAAACCCCGCGAAGGACAAGTGCATTATCTGGAGAACGGAACCTGGGATCGCCGTGTCCTCATGATAGGGCAGTCCCGTTTTGCATCGGGAGTGTTCCGGAACGTGTCGGTTACAACCTTTGTTTCCCCGGACTGTTCCAACGAGGTATTTATGGAGGCAATAAACCGGGCATCGGGCACGGTTTTTGTCAATATGTATGAATTTTCCAGTCCCTCACTGGGAGCCTCACTTATCGCAGCAAAAGCGCGGGGGGTGGATGTCCGGGTTCTTGTCGAGGGAGGGCCAGTCGGCGGGATCAGTACTTCTGAGAAATCACTGGTATGGACCATCAACAGGAGCGGTATCCCTGTCGGTTCTATGGTCTCATCTAAAACCGAACATGCGCCCTACCGCTATGACCATGCCAAATATGTTATTATGGACAACAATTCCCTCCTCCTGACCAGCGAGAATTTCAAGAACAGCGGGCTCCCCCCGGAGGGGATGAGCGGCAACCGCGGGTGGGGGGTTTATATCAGTGATCCCGGGTTGGCAGGATATTTTACGGAGGTTTTTATTACAGACTCCGCCAGCAGGTCGGTTGTTCCTTACACAGGATCAGCAGGTGACGCTGAACTGGCACCCTATGGGAAGCATATCGCCGAGTTCCACCCTGCCCAATTCGAAGGTGCCACGGTAACTCCCGTCATCGCACCGGATACCAGTTACCAGATCGTCGACCTTCTGGACAGTGCCCGGACCCATATCGAAATCGAACAGGCATATATCAAAAACGAGACCCCCTATACCCTGAATCCCTATCTCTCATCAGCAATCAACGCCTCCCGCCGGGGTGTCCACGTGCGGGTATTACTCGATTCTTATTGGTATAATGTTGAAGGTCCCAATGACAACGATGAGATGGCAGCCCTGATCAACCGTATCGGCGCTGCCGAGCATATCCCCCTTGAAGCAAAATGTATCGATCTCTCTGTGAGTCCGGTGGAAAAAATCCACAACAAGGGGGTCATCGTTGACGATGAACGGGTACTGGTCAGCAGCATCAACTGGAACAGCAATTCGCCAAACTTCAACCGGGAGGCAGGTGTTATCATCGACCATCCCGGAGCTGCCCGGTATTTCCGCGAGGTTTTTGATGACGACTGGAATCCGATGGCAAACATGGCCGGACCGAAGATCGATTATGTCAAGATTGCCATTGCCATTCTTGTCATTGTGCTTTTACTTATCATCTATCTCCTCCGTCGCCGGACGTAACCCCTGAGCAGCAGAGTATGATATGGAATGCGAAGAATAATGGGACGGTATGAAAAGAATCAGAAGTTCAGACTTTTTTGAGTGCACACTGGCATACATCACACAGATTGAGGTCACTCTCACCGGTTACTACGGCAAGCGCCCAGCGGTCTATCATCAGGTCAAGTTCACTTGATATCTCGACTTC
>JBAVWM010000089.1:0-5279 GCA_049697815.1 Methanoregula sp.
GTATTCCGGCAAGTCCCCGCTCTCCTTCCGGATCTCGTCGGGAAAGGCCGGCCCATATTCCACCAGGTTGTACTCCCGCACCGGAGATGGTTGCGAAGTGCTCCCGGTTGCACGGTCGTTTCATGGCCATCTCGCGAAGGCTTTTATCCGGGAAGATACCCTGTAGGGGAATACCCTGCGAGTCCGCAAGGGATGTATGAAAGGGATTTCAGATGCGGGAAAAGGGCCATGTCTTCCGCCTCCGGCTTCCGGGCAGGGAAGGCCGTAGTTGGTCATGCACCGCCTTTTTCCGGCGCCGGGAGCATGACGCGGCACCTGCCGTTCAGCAGCTCGTCACTCCTGCCGGTCAGGCTGATGACCGGCTCCTTGTCACCATTCCGTGCAAAGTAGCCCTTCCGGACCAGTTCGTTGATCCAGGTGCGGTACCGGGCTTTGCTGTACCGCTTGCCGGAACCATATGCGGGGAGGGACGCAAACCCATACTCGCGGATCTTCGCGTTCTTCGAGCCCCGGAGGACATCGCCGATAAGTTCGATCCCGAAGGTACCCGGCAACTGCTGTATACATCCGGCAATCAGCCGGGCTGCATCCGTACAGTCGACCGTATCGTAGGGATGATCGCAGGCGTCGCACAATCCGCAGTTCTCTTCCGGGTATTCCTCACCGAAATATTCCAGCAGGTACTTCCGCCGGCAACCCGTGTTCTCGCAATATTCCGTCATTTCCTGGAGTTTCTTAAGCCCGGTGCGCAGGTGTCCGGCCCCACCTTCATCGCGTTCAAGCATCGCGCGGATTCGTGCAGCGTCGATGCGGCTGTACAGGAGGATACATTCGCTGTACCGGCCGTCCCGGCCGGCACGGCCGGTTTCCTGGTAATAGGACTCGACCGTTTTTGGCAGGTCGTAGTGGATCACGAAGCGAACATCCGGCTTATCGATACCCATGCCAAATGCGACCGTTGCGCAGACTACGGAGACAGCGTCCCGTATGAACGCGTCCTGAACGGCCTCCCTTGCCTGTTTCGAGAGACCGGCATGGTAGGCAAGGGCTGAAAAACCCCGTTTTTTCAGCTCACGTGCAATCTCTTCGGTCTCTTTTTTTGAGAGGCAGTAGATGATCCCGGCATCATCGCGGTGCCGGCCGAGGAAGTGTTGCAGGAAGACCATCGGGTTCTTCTTCGTCATGACCTCGTACCGGAGGTTTTTCCGGTTAAAGCTGCCAATGAACTCACGGGCATTGTCAAAGCCGAGCTGCTGGACAATGTCCCTGCGGACTTCGGGGATGGCAGTTGCCGTCAGTGCCACCACGGGAACCTCCGGGAAATACTTCTTGATCTGGGCAAGCTGCCGGTATTCCGGCCGGAAATTGTGGCCCCATTCCGATATGCAGTGCGCTTCATCGATGGCGATGAGCCGGATCGCTGAACGCGGGAGAGAGTTAAGAAAATTCTGCTGCATGCATTTTTCCGGGGATACAAACAGGAGGCGGATGCTCCCGTCTTTCAGATCGGCGTCGATCCGGGCACGCTCGCGGTAATCGAGCGAACTGTTGTAGGCAGCAGCGGGAATGCCCCGGAAATTGAGATCGTCAACCTGGTCCTTCATCAGGGAGATCAGCGGGGAGACGACGAGGGTCAGGCCGCCGAGATAGAGGGCAGGAAGCTGGTAACAGAGAGATTTACCGCCTCCCGTTGCCATAACCGCGAGCGTGTCCCTGCCATCAAGGATGGATCCGATAATATCCTGCTGGTGCGGTAAAAAGCAGGAATACCCCCAGTATTTTTTTAAGAGATCGCGGGTGCTTTCCATACCATTCCTTTTCAATACCAATAAAAACTCTTACGGGATTTTTCAACGGATCCCTACAAGAATCCTTCGGGTGCAGGGTGAACGTGCATATCACGCATCATGCCACCTTCAAGAGGACGACGTACACGTAAACAGGGAGGGTTATTCCTGGAGAGAAGGTTCCCGCATGGCTGCATCCCGGAACCGGGCCGGTTCCTGGGAAGGTAAAAAGCATCACAGTGTTTATACCCCTCCCTGTTTTATCCACTAGTGAAGTACATGACAAAAACCTGTGGTAAATGCGGCCACGCGGCGCTCGATGATCAGGCACAGTTCTGCAACCGGTGCGGCGCTGCCGTGCCTGAAAAGAAAAAGCCCGTTTTCCCGGTCTGCCCCGGGTGCGGCACGGTTGTATCGGACGAACTGGCACACTACTGCAACCGGTGTGGTGCAAGAATCCCCCCGGCGCCGGTCATATGCAGTAGCTGCGGCAGCCCGGCCGTCGATAACCAGTCGCGCTTCTGTACCCGCTGTGGTACCACGTTTGAACAAAAACCGGTCCTGCGGAATTCAACCTGCCCTTCATGCGGAGCTCCCGACCCGCACGGCGAGTCGGCCTTCTGTAACCGCTGCGGGACGCCGTTCAACCGTCAGGGGGTGCAGGCAGCACACCAGCCGGGTCAGGCACCGGTAATTATCACGCAGAAAAAACCAGCCAGGCCCCTTCCTGTTCTCACGGTCCCGGATACCGATTGGGAACCATGGAACGATGTGCCCCCCGCTCCCGGGCTTTCAGGAACCTCCGGTCCGGCCTTACCGGAACAATCCGCGTACCATGACCAGCAGATTGCTGTTCCCCAGAAACACTATGCCCACCTTCCTCTTGTTGCCGAAGAGATGAAGAAAAAAGGCGAACCCAAAAATCGCCAGCAGAAGGAGGTTTCGCAGAAGAAAGGCGTTCTCGGGCTCCTGAAAAAGTAACAGGCGTGTTCCCGCTCTTTACTCCGGCATTCTTTTTTACCACATTGTTTTTGTAGTTCCCGGTCACATTTTACCTGCAACACTCTAAGAAGGTCAAGCCTGCATGGAATCGGTATACGGGTTGATTCTGGCGTTATTTCTGATCGTTTGTGCTTTTTCAACCGGTTGTATCAGCGAGGATACGCCGGCACCGGGCCCCGGGGGGGAGAGCATCCGGCAACCGGGGGTACTGATCCAGACCATCGGGGATGTAACCGGGCAGGGGGTTGTCCCTCAGGGAGTCCCCCATAGTATTATCGATACCATCACGTTTACTATCGGTCTTGCACCGGATGTACGGAGCGTAGATTCGCATAATATGACGATCGTGTACGCAGATGCCGTACGATCCGAGGTCCTCACACCGGTCGAAGGGTACCGTGGCACTCCTCCCCCGGGATACTGGGGCATCATTGATACGCTCAACGAGGTGGGAACCCCCAATATGCGGCTGGAGTTTAATGAACAGTTTGTCATACAGATCAATCCCAAAGCACCGGTTGTCCCGAATCAGGTAATCACCATCTCGGTGAAACCAAATGAGGGAAAACCCATGATACTACGGTGCATGGCACCATCAACAATTACAGAAAATAATAACATTCTCACCGTCCTGTGATCCATACTCCGGGCGTAATCTCCGACATCGACTCAATGCACAACCCACATCTGCCCTGCGGGAAAAGCCGTGCGTTCCCCGGCACGGTAAAACCGGAATTCCGATCCATGGATTCTCAGGAGGATTTCCCGGGGAGTGGATTTCCTTCCTGTACCGATGAAAGCAACGGGATTTGTCCCGGTGAGTGTGCTGCAATCCCGGGATCCTGAAATGACAGCGAAGGGCAGGACAATCCCATGAGTGCTAAAAAATTCTCACTCAACAAAATCTTATTAATATACCCGATCGCACTAGATACGTATGACATCTTTACGTCGTTCCGGGCGGATCCTGCCCGGACTTTTTGTCTTTGGGGTGCTCCTCCTCCTGCTCGTACTTGCAGCCGGGTGTACCCAGAAGACTACTACACCGGCAGTGACCACGCCGACACAATCTACGATGGCGAATCCTGCGTCCGTGAACTGCGGGCAGGCGGGGGGTACCACCGAGATCAAAACGGACGCTTCCGGCGGGCAGTACGGCATGTGCACGTTTTCAAACGGCACCTCCTGCGAGGAGTGGGCGCTCTTCCGCAGCGAAGGGTGCAGGGCTTATGTGGCGGCGGCAGCAACGACAACTGCATCAGCGGGCATGGCCAACCCGGCATCCGTGGCCTGCGTGAATGCCGCGGGCAGTCTTGAGATCAAAACGGACGCTTCCGGCGGGCAGTACGGTATGTGCACGTTTTCAAACGGCACCTCCTGCGAGGAGTGGGCGCTCTTCCGCGGGGAAGGGTGCAGGGCCGGGGTGGCAGGAGCAACGACAAGAGAGGGTAAGAATATGGTAACCCTGACGGAGGCAGATAATGGCAAGAATGAGTACATTGCACAGGGCACGCGCTTTGCTGTACAATTGAGAGAGAACCCCACAACCGGGTTTGGATGGAATGCAACGGTCTCTCCCGGTCTTGAGATCCAGTCTTCCGATTACCAGCAGGATAAGGCTGCTGAGGGAATGGTTGGTGTCGGCGGGACCCGTACCTGGGTAATCGTTACAAAGGATCTCGGAACCCAGAAGTTCTCGGCAATCTACCGGCGCTCATGGGAACCGGTGAGCGGCAACGAGACAGCGTACAGCGTGAATATCAATGTCGAAAAAATCTGAAATGCCGGGGAACGTCCCGGAGATCGTTCTTTTTTAAAAAAGTGTTGTTCTTGCCCATTGAGAAGGACAATGAAACGTGGAGACGAAATTCAGGTGTATGGTAATCCACAACGGTACATGTCTTCGACCATGAGGGGAACAACAAATTTTCTTAACATTTTTACCGGTATCCTATGGAAGTAAAATTTTTGGTTTTTTGATCGACCCCCGATTTTGAAATTACAATCGCGATCCTGATCGCGATTGAAAACCGTTCCGGAAAAATCAGCGATCGATTTTCATTTTCAAATCGATCTGCGATTTTTGTGAAAAAATCGGGATCCCAGTACTTCTCTAATTAATCCACCGCGCCATCGAATTATTCATCATCTCACAGAACCGTTCGGTTAAGATTGACGAAGACGTCCTGGGAAGAGAGCAACGATTTTGAGAGTTTTCCGGATATCATCCCAGATGAGGATTCTGAAGAGGTCAAACCGGAAGAGGTCCTCATTGACAGAGATGGGGCCCCGTTGGGGGAAAGAGAAATACGCCCGTTGGAGAGCGACCCAGATATTTTAAGGAGGAATGAAATGATGGTGAGGATATAACGCAATACCTTCTCTTTTCGGCGGGATGCCGGTCGTATCTGGACCATACACGGCGCCCGCCGACTATAAAGATCTTACGGGGCACGTTAGGCTGGGGAAAAATTTAGAGAAGCACTGGGA
>JBAVWM010000090.1:0-7385 GCA_049697815.1 Methanoregula sp.
TGCAGCCTGGAATTTGGCAATTCCGGTGGACTGCGGAACTACTTTCACATAGTTGACCTGGTACTTGAAGGTACCATCCGGGTGGAAAACATCGGCGAATGCCAGTTTGACGTTCCCATTGTCCTCCTCATCGTACACAACAGCATAGTACTCTATAAGCTTCTTGCCACCAAATGTACAGGGAGGCAAGATCTGGAAACCGGCTACGGCATGCGTTGGATCCCCATCCTCGAGTGCTGTGATTGCCTGTTGCTCCCATTTTGCCTCAACCACCGGGGGTGTTCCGCCCCCGGACTGGATATTTACTCCAGTACCAACTGATACGGCTCCGGCCGGTATAACGACCATGAGCGCACATACCAGAACAATTAATCCCGTTACGAAATACTTCATCTTAGTACACCTTTCAGTACTGTTTTCATCCCGTTGATTTTCATCCCGTTGAGAAAGCTCTAGTTACCACTATGACACTTCCAAGGCACGCCCTGCGGGTATGCGCAAGAGTACCTCTTCAGCGTATGACATTCGGTGTCGTAGGGCCAACACTCCAGGTACTTACCGGAACAGAATTGTGGACCCGACAGATAGTTTTGTAATTTGTTTTTCGTCAGTTGGTTTGATCATCCACTGTCTTGGTCCATCTTCGGATAATCCCCTGCTCCGGACATATTCTTAGTTGACGGGGGTTAGCCAATTTGGTTCCTTTTATTCTCCCAGATAATAAACTTATCCAAATAATTGTCCTTTTTCAAACACACGTCATATATTACGTGAAAGGGAACCAGATAACGGGTGTTTCTCTCATTTCATGGGGGCGATACGACAACCGGTATCTACACATTCTATGCGCGCTTCATTGCAGAAAAGTATCCCCGGGTCTCCCTTCACCCCGGCCATTATTATCAAAAAAACTGAATAAAGGAATTACCGGAAGATTCATGTTCGCGATCCGGTGCGATACCCCGCCTGGTGACAGTATCGTAAGAAATGCGTCATCGTCTCCATGGTATTGAGACTGAACGGGACGAATAACCGGAAATTGTTCTGACCCGGTAGTACCGGTGATATACAGCAGGCCGTCCTTGTCATGAGCTATGGAAGCACCGGTATCTGATCCTTCTCCGCCAAGGTAGGAGGAAAATATCGTACGGCTGCATGCGGGATTCAACCCGGCAACAAAAACATTCATGGTACCGTTAAGGTTTTTTTGCCATGCATGGGAAACAGGAAAATCCGGTGACATGGTGCCGCCGGTAACAAAAATTGTCCCGTCATCGCCGATGGTAATCCCGTACCCCATATCATCTTTGCTTCCACCAAGATATGTTGAAGCCATAAGCGACTGCCCGTCAGCGCTCAGGCCGACAACAAATGCATCCGCTAACAGGTTGCCCCCATAGTTCCGCTGAAATGCGTCAGCTGTCGTGGGAAAATCGTCAGCAAAGGTGTAACCGGTCAGATAGAGCTGGTTCTTGCGATCCAAGGCAAGTGCAGCTACCCGGTCTCCCATGGTACCGCCAAAATAGGTAGAGTAGATCAGATCTTTTGCATCAGGACTAAACTTACTGGCAAACGCATCGTACGTCATGGTGTGGGGACCGGAAAAAGCATTCTTTACCGGAAAATCCGATGATTTTGAAGAGTACGTGTATCCCCCGATATAGATATTCCCGTTCGTGTCAACAGCAATTGCCCTGCCATAATCGTCCTGCCGTCCCCCAAGGAATGTCGAGGCAACAAGCGCTTTTCCGCTGCTATCGATCACGGTTAAAAATACGTCATACTGGCCGGCATTTTTATTCTGAACCGGGTATAAGACGGGAAAATCCTGCGATAAGGTCGTGCCGGTAAGATAGATCCGGTTTTCCGGGCCTCCCAGCGCTATCCCGAAAGCATCATCGATATCACTGCCGCCCAGGAACGATGAAAATGCAAGTTCTCCACCCCCCGGGCGGATTGCGGTGATAAAAGCATCATATTTTCCCTGTAATTGTGGCTGGAATGCAGATTTTACCGGAAAATCAGGGGATTCGGTGCTCCCGGGAATATAGATCGTACCGTTGGCATCCACGGCAACAGCTTTTACATAGTCGTTTAATGCTCCCCCGATAAACGTAGAGAAGAGGATTTCAGTTCCCTGCTTCCCCCAGGCGGTAATAAAGATATCATGGTAACCGGCCTCCGTTTCATTGAATGCATGCTGCGTCACGGGAAAATCCTTTGAATGAGTGTATCCCACGACATACACGGTGCCCTTGTCATCAACAGCAACTTTTGTACCGACATCCTCGACATCTCCCCCAAGATAGCTGGAGGTAAGTATCTGCGGGTCGATAAGTACCGGGTAGTCTTTGTCGTACTTGCCAAGTGCAAAACGCACGTGATGATCATCAGAAAGGAGATACTGTACCGGGACCTGCGTGATACTGCCTCCAATAACCTGATAGGCATTGGGAGGTGAGTCGACAAGATATCCGCCCTGCCCAGTTTCGATATGCAGGGCTCCCGACTCGTCAATTCCCAGGGTCCGGCTTCCTTCATAGGAATAGGAAATCATGGCGGGATCTGCAGCGGGCGCAATAAGAAACTCGCTCTTGAGTTCTCCCCTGTTGTCGGAGTAGGTCAGACGGATACCGGGATAGATTTCCTGATACGCTACTGAGTGATAAATGGATATGTTCGTCCTCCACTGAGAAGGATCGTTACCGGTAAAAAAGGCAGCCTTTCCTGAATACGGGTTTTCTCCCTGGGGAACAATCTGAGAATCCTGCCTATCAAATCTGAGGATGACCTTATCATCGTAAGGACTGAGACTTTTTGTGAACCGGGGAATTATCACTGCATCGCCCCCGGCGAGCAGAATGGTATCGCTTTTTTGCGATGAATAATAAAATCCGGTTTTCCCGTCAGTGAATATAACCGGGACAAACAGTCCTGGTACCTTGACATCCGATGCCGATCCGTTTTTATCCACCACAGATGTATCAGAAAGAAAATTGCTTTTTTCTGCCGAGTCCGTGGCCCAGACAACAGGACAGATGAGCGTCATGAGGATTACCCCCGACAGCAGGTACATCGGTAAAATTTTATAACTGTGATTCCAGTAAACCCGTGAGGCATTCCAGCCAGTAAAAGACGTTTTGTGTTCTCTCGTCATATGACCCGGTGACGAAGGCCACCTGTCGTTACGGGTACGTCCACGGTGATCCATCACTTCGTTCCGGTGTATTTTTTTTTGTGGAGAGGGCAGGTTGAACGAACTTGTGATCATGCTTTGAAGATTCTCTTGAATATATTTCATATTTTTGCTTTATATCATGTCCTGAATCATATCTTTATGGTTCTTTCCGGCCGTGATGACCATGCATATCCGGTGATGAGGAATGTAATGCGGGGAAATTTTCCGGAAAAAACAAATTCTCCGGAAAAATAAAAAAAAATCTGTGAAAATATTCCGGATAATCCCGGCTCAACGGTATCGAACCAGGGGAGCACGGGCTGGCCTGTTCCAAGAGCCGGCCCGCCGACTCCCGTATCCGATGTGGATCCCCCCCCTACGACGGAGGGCACCCCCATTTGGGGATGGGCGAATCCGGGCCCTTTATGGACTCCGATTGCCCTTTTTTTGAGAGTTTATAGGATAGTAACGCGAAAATGCAGGATAGTAAAGCTTTTTCAGCCGTGTTCTGACACGTGGTTTTACGTCGGAAAATGCCTGTTTTTCTTATGGGAGAGTATAGGACAGTACTGATGAACGATTGTTCTCTCCATGTCCCGGAGGACCTATCCGGAAAGAAAGGCCTGTTTTGGGGGTCGGTCTTACGTCGGAGATGGGGTTTATCACATCGGAGAAATGGGCATTCCCGGGAACACTCCCGGAGATAAAAGCGCTGGCAAAGAGATGTGCGTGTCGTGCGAACGGGATAGCCCGAGCATTTTTCGCATGAGAGGGGGGACGATTATTTTTTTCAGGTAAGGTCCGGTAAAAATTTTTCAATCCGGATTTGCTTGATCCGGATCAGATTTTTGCAGCAGGGTAATGATCGCGATAATTTTTTTAGCAGGGTTGATGAAAAAAAATCGATCATTATCTGGTTGCAAAAAATTAGTTAGGTATACAAGAGGGCCCAAGAAAAATTACATCCAAAGCTCGTTTCGTGGTCCCGGGTTTTCAACCAGAGTCTGCTGAAAATTTTTTGATCAACGTTTGATTGAAACTAAAAAATTAAAGTCCGGTAAACATTTTTTGCCCGGGAGAAAACCTTTTTTCGAACATAAAGCCCCACTCTTGCACCAATGAGTCCACCATCGGGGGAAGGGGCGCATTAAGCGAGGGGGCCCGACTCAGGTTACAAACAATACGTCGTTGTAACAATCATGGGATCCCCAGCGGCGGGGGCAAAGCTCCCGAAAGCCACAGAGTTTTTTAAAATGATTTCCCCTGAAAATTAAATTAAAAAGACGGTGATCAATGGATTGTTCATCCCCTCTCAATTATGTGCGATGAACGCCGCCGCCCCTGATGGGGCGCCCCCGCGGCGGATCGGTGACCATCAGCTCATTTGAAAAAATCGCACTGCCCCACCGAGCCGTACAGAGGCCATGAGGCGGGGAGCCCTCACAAAATTACATTACAGTTAACAATTTTCATAGTTCGGGTGCGAGCACGTTGCTCATGCCCGTTTCTCCAGAGCCAAAATTATTGAAATCAAGGAAACGATTGGTTCATGCATTCGCAGGCAGGATAAAACATAACTAAGCGTGGGTGACAATAGAGTACTTTATGAACGGACTGATTGTCCTTATAATTGCGTTTATTATCATTATACCGGCCAGCGCTGAATCTGTTGACACGGGTGTGAAGATTAAGTCCGGTGGCGGATCGCCGCCGGTAGTGTATACAACATGGGAGCAGCAACAAATCGCAGCGCTGGAGGACGGAGACCCGACTCATAACGTAGCAGGTTTCCAGATCTTGCCTCCGTGTACTTTTGGCGGCAAGAAACTCATCGAGTACTATGCCGTTGTTTTTGACGAAGAGGATAATGGTGGTGTCAAGCTTACTTTTGCCGATATTTCCAACCCGGACGGGACGTTCAAGTACTCGGTCAATTTTGTGAAAGTAGTACCGCGGAATACAGGAATCGCCAAATACAATGCTGCTGTTGCTGCGGGACTGGTCAAAGTCGGCACCGGCAGGACCACGGCAAGCGTCCTGAATGACCTTGAGAAGGGAACTGCTGCTGTCTGGCGGGGCGAGGCCTATATCGACTACTGCCAGATGGATGGGGACTACACCGTTATTGTAAAAGCAATCGACCAGAACGACAACTATTCACCGGAACTGGTCAACACATTCCTGTACGTGCCGGTTGCCTGCGGTGAGTTCGATTTCACGGCGTTCGATTACGGCAACGTCAGCATTAACAAGAATGTCTGGAGAGCCGGTGACACCATCTTCGGCACTACCGCTGCGCCGACCGTGCGTAACATCGGCAACACCAGGATCCGTATCAAGATCAACCAGTCTGACATGGGCTTCGGGCAGGATGTGACCGGGGCATGGATGGTCCAGTACGATGCGCGCCTGGGTAACACCGGTGCAGAACCAATCTACAATCCATATACCGAAATTGTCCTGCCGGATGTGCTCGACCGCTCTCACCTCGAGGAGCTCGACTTCTCGATCCATGTATTCAAGGGCACGGGCTCGCACTCCGGTGACATGACCCTCGGTGTTGTCAGGGGCTAAAGGAGTCCCGATCCTATTCCCTATTTTTAGGAGGACCAGGATAATTATAATCTGAGTGAAAAACCAACACCTCCCCACAGATTCATTCCACCTGGGGGAATGTCCAAATACCGAGGCCTGACTATTTTGTTCAGTTATTTAAATTAAACAGAAACAATTATATTGCAGGTATCTGAATTAGATAATTGGTGGTCGCCATGAAAACACGTTCATGCCTGATGGGATTATTATGCCTCATTGTTTTCGCTTTTCTGATTATTCTGCCGGTGAATGCCTATGGCGTTGGTTTAGGACCATCAGACCTGCAAGTCAATAATACCCTTCGCGGTACATCCGTTGAGCGGAGCCTCACGGTGTATAATCTGGGGGATACAGACAGCAGGTTCGAGCTGAAAGCGGATGGAGCTGCCGGCAACTGGATCCAGTTTTATGATTCCGGGACGGAAAATGCCCCGGTAACATCTGTTACGGTAACTGCGAGAGAAACGAAACCTTTGATTATCAGGATTACAATTCCTTCCGATACAGCAAACGGTCTCTATAATGCAACGATTCATGCAACCCTTCAGCCTTCTGGTGCAACCAAAGTCCAGCTCGGGGTCAATGCCATCCTTGAAGCGACCTCACAACTTTCCGTAGGTGTTACCGGAGAACAAAAAACAGCAGGTACCGTGGAATATATTGTCGTGGATAATACTGAAGCGAATTCCCCTCTGCCCATCAGGGTTCTCTTCCGTAACACCGGTAATGTAGCGGCAAACCCGCAAATCGTCACCGTAATCTCGGGAAAAAGCGGCCCAATAGATACGATAACGGAATCAGGCACCCAGGTCAGTGCCGGTAAAACAGACACTATTCTTGTCAAATGGACAAAGACCGGTATCGAGCCGGGAAATTATACCGCGGATGTGAAAGTGAACCTCGGGGGAGCGCAGATAGCGAGCAAGACTGCGCAATTCACGATTGCCCCAGCCGGAACCTTATCCCGGCAGGGAAATTTTACCACGCTTGTCTACGAGGGCAATCCTGTTCCTGGCGTACCCCTGAAAATTATCGGTACCTTTGAAAATGCCGGAACAATCGCGACAAAAGCGAAGCTGGTGGGTGAAGTATACCGGGACGGTACTCTTGTTGATACCTTCACCAGTGACGAATTGAGCATTCCTGTCAACGGTAGGGACGACCTTACCTATTACCTGAAAGTCCAGACTCCCGGTACATATACCGTCAAGGCATATGTCCTCTATGAGGGAAAAAAGACCGATATTAAAGAAATATCTATAAAAGTTACCGGGACCAGTGCAGCCGGAACCAGTGGAGCTGCAACTAATGCAGCCGGAACCAATACAGCCGGAACCCGTCCACCCCAAACCTATCCTCCTCTCCCTCCGGGCCTGGCAATAATCGCTGTCATCGCTTCAATACTTCTGGCCGTTTTCTATAAGCGAAGATCTCAATAATTTTTTCTTTTTTTTACCTGCTTCCCGGTTACCATCGGATATCTTCCCGAGGTTGTTGCCGCCATTGACAAGCCGCTCCAGATTATGACAATCAGGTTGATCGCGATTCTCCAACCTGCTTTTCCTTCGGGAACAGCAGTTTCATACGTTGAAGAACCCTTCATGTTCTTCTC
>JBAVWM010000091.1:0-5497 GCA_049697815.1 Methanoregula sp.
ACGAACCGGGATGTCCGGATTGTCGCGTCCAGCGACTTTTCGCATTATGTACCCGCAGAGAAGGCAAAATCGGACGACCTCTGGGCGATCGAGCCGTTATTGGCGCTCGACACAAAAGAGTTCTACCGGCGGATCGCAGAACGGCGGCTCACTGCCTGCGGATACGGCCCGATCACTGCAATGGTGGAGGCCAGTACAAAGCTCGGGGCGAAATCTGCAAAACTTATCCGCTATGCGACAAGCGGTGACGTGACGGGGGATACAAAGGAAGTTGTCGGGTACGCGAGTATTGCGGTGATCTAGGTTGGCAATGTGGAGTGCGCCGGGCAAGGTATTTTTGTTCGGCGAGCATGCAGTAGTATACGGAAAGCCCGGCATTGCCATGGCCATAAAACCGCGGGTCTTTGTCACCGTGCGGAATACGAACCGGTCCAATCGGGCAAAGTCCCCGTACATTGACGGCTGTTTCGAGGCTATGGAGGTGATGGGCAGCGTCTACATCAACTCCCAGATCCCGAGCTCCTCCGGCCTTGGCTCCTCAGCAGCGGTGACGGTTGCAACGCTGTCTGCGATCAACGACGAGTTCAGGATGAACAAAACCCGCGAGGATATCGCGAACATGGCATTCGAGATCGAGAAGAAGGTGCAGAAGGGGCGGGCGAGCCCCACCGATACCACGGTCTCTACCTATGGGGGGATCGTGCTTATCAGCGGTGGTTCCCGCCGGCGTCTTCCCCCACAGAATATGCACCTCGTGATCGGGGACTCGCTTATCTCGCACAGCACGGCCAGGATGGTGGAGCAGGTCGGGGAACTCAAGAAGAACAATCCGGACATCGTGGACCCGGTCCTCGATGCCATTGAGGGGGTCAGCATGAGCGCAATCCACCACCTCAGCAACCCCCGGGAACTGGGCCGGTATATGAACATGAACCATGCCCTTCTTGAGGTGCTTGGGGTCGGTCACCCGCAGCTGGCAAAGATGGTCCTTGCTGCCCGGGACGCCGGGGCATTCGGTGCGAAGATCACGGGTGCCGGTGGCGGCGGGTGTATGGTTGCGCTCTGCCCCAAACCGCTGAAACACCGGGTTGCGGGCGCCATCGAGGCCTGTAATGCCCGGGCAATCGTGACCGGCATCGATACGGAAGGCGTGCGAAAGGAGAAAAATGTCTGAGCGGCTGATCCTGAAACTCGGCGGGAGCGTGATCACCGACAAGAGTGCCGGCTGCGTGGTTGATCGCACCCGGATTGCCTCGATTGCCGGCGCTGTTGCGGGTGCCCGTACCGGCGGGATACTCATGATCCATGGAGCAGGTTCCTGCGGGCATCCCGAGGCAAAGCGCTACCACCTCGACAAGGGGGCTTCTGCAGGAAACACGGACGGGATCTTCGTGACGCATCGTGCAGTCAGCGGCCTCAACGATGCTGTTGTTGCCGCACTCCGCAAAAAAGGGGTAGCAGCAGTGGGTGTCCACCCGCTGCATACCGGCATTGCGGACAACGGCCGGCTGGTTGGGTTCGAGTGCCGCCACCTGGAAAAAATGCTCATGCTCGGGATGGTCCCTGTGATCCACGGAGACGTGGTGATGGACCTTTCGAAAGGAGCCTGTATACTATCGGGCGACCAGCTCGTACGCTACCTCGCGGTTGCCTTACGGATCAACCGTGTCGGGCTCGCCACCGATGTACCGGGAGTGCTGGATGGGGGCGTTGTGGTACCGAAGATCACACGAAAAACGGTACCGGCTCTCCAGATCGGCGACTCGAGTCATACCGACGTCACCGGTGGAATGAAAGGGAAAATTGATGAACTGCTCGGCCTTGCGGATGCAGGGATCGGGTCGGATATCTTTCATGTTTCGCGGATTCCGGATTTCCTCAATGGATCCGGCCATGGCGGGACGATCGTGAGGGGAGACTAGATCGCAATGGCAGACAAGAAACGGTTTACGTCGTCGAGGAAGCTCGATCACCTACGCATCTGTGCGGAAAACGAGGTTGAAAGCGGCGATGCCGGTTTCTCGGATATCCGGTTCGTGCACAATGCCCTGCCGGAATGCGACATGGGTGCAATCGACCTCAGCAGCCGGTTTCTGGGCCACACCCTCGCCTCGCCTCTCTTCATATCGGCGATGACCGGGGGTCATCCCGGTACAAAAGAGGTGAATGCCCGGCTTGGCCGGGCTGCAGAACGGTACGGGATTGGGATGGGCATCGGCTCCCAGCGGGCTGCGCTTGAGAACCCGTCCCTTGCCGATACATTCTCGGTAGTACGCGATGAGGCGCCCCATGCATTCCTGGTGGCAAACCTCGGGGTTGTCCAGCTCCGCGACCACGGGATTGAATGGGCGGAGCGGGCCGTCGATATGATCGGGGCGGATGCACTAGCGATCCACCTCAATTTCCTGCAGGAGGCAATCCAGCCGGAGGGCGACCACAACGCAACCGGCTGCTTTGCTGCTATCGAGGACCTTGCCCGCACGTTCAAAAAACCGGTCATTGTCAAGGAGACCGGCTGCGGGATCTCTGCGGAAACGGCACGCCGGTGCTGGGGTGCGGGTGTCCGCGCCATCGACACCGGTGGCTGGGGCGGGACGTCCTGGGCAGCAGTCGAGAGCGTCCGGGCAGACGAGAGCAGCAATGCGGGGGATAAGAAACTTAAAACGCTCGGAGAGGACTTTGCCTCCTGGGGAATCCCCACACTAGTCAGCCTTGATTCGGTGCTCGCAACCGGCGGCCCGGTGATCGCATCGGGCGGTGTGCGGAGCGGTCTTGACATTGCCAAGGGACTTGCATTCGGCGCAGACCTGTGCGGTATGGCGCTCCCGCTCTTAAAACCGGCCATGACGGACGACAAAGCGCTCTTTGAGGTGATCGATACGATCCACCGGGAGCTCACGGTTGCCATGTTCCTGACCGGATCGGCACGTACGGGCGATCTCAGGAAAGCACCCCTCCACATTACGGGAAGGACCCGGCAGATGATTGAAAAAGACAATCCGGCACGAATTAAACGATAAATCAGGAAACCCGGTAATTTTTCAGGAAGAATAACCAAACACAAGAGTAAGGAGATACACAATGGATATAGAAATTATCGCAGTAGGCGGATACGACGAGGTCGGGCGAAATATGACCGCCGTCCGCTGCGGAAAGGAAATTGTCATTTTTGACATGGGGCTCCGCTTGGACCAGGTCATGATCCACGAGGACGCGGAGATCGAGAATATGCACTCCCTTGACCTGATCAAGATCAAGGCGATACCGGACGATACGAGGATGAATGAAGTCGAGGGGACGGTCAAGGCGATCGTCTGCTCGCACGGGCACCTCGATCATATCGGTGCGATCCCGAAGCTGGCGCACCGGTACAATGCTCCGATCATTGCTACGCCGTATACAACCGAACTCGTCCGGCAGCAGATCTCGGGCGAGCAGAAATTCGGCGTCAACAACAAGCTCTTTGCGCTCAGGTCCGGGCAGCGGTACACGCTCTCCCAGAACCTTGTGCTCGAGTTTGTCCGGACGCAGCACTCTATCATCGATACCGTGACACCGGTGCTCCACACCCCCCACGGTGCGATTATCTATGCCTGCGATTTCAAGCTTGACCGGACGCCGGTCATCGGCGAACCCCCGGACTTTGCCCGCTTCCGCCAGATCGGGAAAGAAGGCGTACTTGCGCTGATCGTTGAGAGCACCTATATCGAACGCCCGGGCCGGTGCCCCAGCGAACGGATTGCCCGCGACCTTGTCCGCGACACCATCACCAGCTACGAGGATGACAAGAACGCGATCATCGTCTCCACGTTCTCTTCGCATATCTCCCGGGTCAAGACGATTGCGGAATGTGCCCACGAGATCGGGAGGAAACCCGTGCTGCTCGGCCGCTCGATGGAGAAGTATTCGGTGACTGCCGAGCAGATGAAACTCGTGTCGTTCCCCGAGACTACCAGTGTCTTTGGGAACCGGCGGACCGTTGACCGGACCATGCGCCGGATGATGAAGGCAGGCAAGGATAAGTTCCTGCCCATCGTGACGGGACACCAGGGAGAGCCCGGGTCAATCCTGACAAGGGTTGCTCTCGGGGATACACCGTACCAGCTTGCCAAAGGCGACAAGGTCATCTTCTCGGCAAACGTGATCCCGAACCCGATGAATTTCGGGCAGCGGTACATGATCGAACAGCACCTCAAACTCGCAGGGGCCCGGGTATTCGAGGATCTGCATGTCAGCGGGCATGCGTACCGCGAGGACCATTACGAGTTCATCCAGATCCTGCAGCCTCAGCACATCATCCCGGCCCACGGCAGCCTGAAGATGACGTCAAGCTATGCAGATTTTGCCGGCGATCTCGGGTATGTCACCGGGTCCACGGTGCACCTGATGAGGAACGGGCAGCGGCTCAAGCTCAACTAAACGGGGCAATCATATGTCGGAACTTTCACCGTACCTGGAATCGGTTGCAAAAACGATCGATCATATGATCGACCGGTATTTCGTCGATAAGACCGGCGACCTGAACAAGGCTTCAGCACATCTCCTTGCAGCAGGAGGAAAACGGCTGCGCCCTGCAGTCGTGATACTCGCAGCGGATGCGGTGAAGGCCGGCAGTTCAGAGGAGCTCCTTCACGCAGCTCTTGCCCTCGAAGTGACCCACACCTTCACGCTCATCCACGATGATATTATGGACGACGACAGCCTGCGCCGCGGTGTGCAGACCGTGCATACGAAATGGGGCATGCCCACCGGCATCCTCGCTGGCGACGTACTCTATGCCCGCGCCTTCGAGCATCTCTGCCGGGTGAATGCCAGGGACGATGCGAAAGTCCGTGCCGTGACGATGCTTGCCAAGGCCTGCGCCGATCTCTGCGAAGGCCAGAATATGGACATGTCCTTTGCGCACCGCAAGGACGTGGACGAAGACGAATACCTGGAGATGGTCAGGAAAAAGACGGGAGTCCTCTATGCGGCAGCGGCCGGCATCGGTGCCGTCCTTGCCGGTGGCAGTGCCGTGCAGGTGAAGGCGCTCTACAGTTTCGGTCTCACTACCGGTATCGCGTTCCAGATCCAGGACGATCTCATCGACCTGTTAACACCGGCGGAGAAGAGCGGGAAGGATCAGGCTTCCGATCTCCGCGAGGGCAAGCAGACCCTCCTGACGATCAAGGCGCGGAAAAAAGGGCTCGACCTGTCGAAATACCGGCGGGACCTCACTCCCGCAGACATTCAGGCGGCGATCCAGGAACTGACCGAAGCCGGCGTGATCGATGAGGTGAAAAAGCTTGCATCCGATCTTGTTACTGCCAGCAACCGGCACCTCTCCATCCTGCCCTCTTCCACAGAGCGGCAGCTCCTGATGGATATCGGCGAATTTTTTGTGACCCGGAGCTTTTAGGATGGCCGGGGACGATCCCAGAGAGCTCCTCTTTTTGTGCGCATTGCAAAACGCGGTGAAGCATGGAGGCATACCGCAGGCAGGGGCTGTGATCGGCAT
>JBAVWM010000092.1:0-2748 GCA_049697815.1 Methanoregula sp.
GGCATTATACGGTCATGGAGCCATGAAACGTTGCCACATCAAGATCCCCCAAGACAAGGTGCAATCATGGAACGCGACCCCGTGACAGTTCTCCCGGAATGTACGATGGTGCTGATAGATTGATTCAACGGGCGATGGCGGACCGTTTTAGCAAGTTTCCGTTGGCGTTTCTCTGCGCGGACAGGGAAAAGTGTGCTGTGATTATACAAACGGGATAATGGCCTGTTTGTTCCGGCTGCCTGGATGTGCCCGGGTTGTGGGCGGGCTAAAACGGATTCGAGATAGAAGAAATAATGTAGATATTCCACAAACTGTAAATCAGCCAGGAGGCAGAACGGGGCATGCGTTGGATCAATCCTTTTGCAGGTATTGCCAGCTTCGTGAACCGGTTTCCACGAGCAATCCTCGCAGCAATGGTCGTCCTCGCCATCGTGGCAATGGTGTTCATGGCGGCAATTCCGCCCTATACAATTTCGGACGAGTACATGGACAAGAACTCGCCCGAGGGGGTTGTTTTTGACACCTACAGCGCCCGCTACATGCAGGACACCTACATCCTTCTGATCCATGCGGGGGATATCACGGACCCGGAGCTCCTTTCCGACCTCCTCATCCTCGAGAAGCAAATCAGCCGCATCGACAAGGTCAATTCAATTATCACCATTGCGGACGTGGTTGCTCAGTCCAACGGCGGGGTAATCCCTGGCACGAGTGCAGAAGTCCAGGCAACAATTGACAGCCTCCCCCCCGACACGCGGCAACAGTTCGTTCCCGACCCGCAGACCCTCCTCGGGTATATCGTACTCGACCAGGGGTTGCCGACGGACGCCTCCTTTAAAATTGAACCGGTCGTCGTCAATACCATCGCGCAGGCAACCCTCCCTCCGGGGGTATCAATCGAAGTGACCGGCAATACGCCGCTAAACTACGAGATCGCCGTTTGGATGACAATCAACTTCGTCCTCCTGGTCATCGGCGCGATGGTGCTCATGCTCGCAGTGAAGTACCTCCTCTGGTCCAAGATACGATACTGGATACTCCCGGTCGTGCTCCTCACCTTCGGGCTGTTCTATACCTTCGGTGTCATGGGCATCCTCGGGATACCCGCAAACGATGGGGCTGTCGCGGCATTCCCCATTCTCCTCGGGCTCGGTATCGATTACGCCGTCCAGTTCCACTCGCGGTTTGACGACGAGTGCCGCGTTCACGACCGTAAGGAAGCGCTCTCACTGACGATCACCGCGGCAGGTCCTGCAGTCCTCACTGCGCTCGTGGCAACGACACTCGGGTTCCTGGCAATGTTCATCAGCCCGATTCCCATGATCCGGACCTTCGCGATGGTCTCCATCATCGGGATAGTCTGCTGCTACCTCACTGCGCTTTTTGGGTTCGGGGCATTTGCCCATGTTTTGAAGTACGTCCCGAAGCCCCCGGGGAACACCATCGCAGACCGCATCATGACCTTCTATGATTCTGGTCTTACTGCGATCTCATCAGGGGTCGTGAAAATTGCCGTTCCGATCGTGCTTATCTCGGTCGTCATTGCATTGGTAGGTATCTCGCTCGACCCCGGCATTCCCGTCGACGCTTCGCAACAGACGCTTGCACCGTCAGACATGCCGGCCGTGGTCGTTGCGGACAAGGTCGAGTCGATTGCAGGATCGCTCACCCCTCTGCCGCTCTATGTCCAGGGCCTCGATCCCCGAACAATACAAGGGATCACGTGGACCGACCGCTTGTGCAGCCTTCTGGAGAAAAACTACGATAAAATCTCAAGCATCGACAGCATGTCCACCCTCGTCCGCTCGTACAACAATGGAGTTCTCCCTGAGAACCAGGCAGAACTCGACCGCGTGCTCGCGTCCATCCCACCGGATCAGATCAGACCGTACCAGGTCGATGGTACCACCTCGATCATCAGGATCAACACCCTCACGATGGAGATCAACGAACAGTGCGCCTTTTCGGACAACGTTGAGCGGGATATCGCCTGGCTCGGGCCACCCCCCGGGACAATGGTCACCCCGACCGGGTCCTTTACCCTTTACACCATCCTCACCAACCAGGTGATCGAAAACAAAGACCAGATGACATTTCTCGGGTTTGTCCTGATATTTGTCTTCCTGCTGCTCGTCTACAGGAAGGGGATTGCCCTGACGCCGCTTGTCCCAATAATCTGCGTTATCGGCTGGAACCCGATCGCGATGATCCTGCTCGGGCAGACCTACAGCATCCTGACCGCCGTCCTCGGTTCGATGACGATTGGGATAGGATCCGAGTATACGATCCTCATAATGGAGCGGTACCTCGAGGAATACCAGGAGTCCCGGGACAGGATAGTGGCGATGAAGCGGGCCGTCCGGAAAGTCGGGACCGCTGTCACGGTGTCAGGACTCGTAACTGCGGCAGGTTTTTCCGCGCTCATGCTGTCCTCCTTCCCGATCCTCTCCGGATTCGGGCTTGCGACCGTGGTCGTGGTCATCCTCTCGTTGATAAGTGCGGTCGTGGTGATGCCTGCGACACTCGTGCTTGCCAGCCGGTTCGCAGAGGCAAAATCCACTCCTGAAACCTCAAAATTTTGAATCCTTATTGTTTCCTGTGTTTTCGCCAAACAGACCACCCGGCATAGGCGAGGATTACGCAGACGCCCGCAAGTGCAATCATGAGTGGGGGGTTCCCGGTTACTGCATCGATGCCTTCGGGTGATTGGACGCTGACCCCGAGGCTCGCCCTGTCCGAGAGCATCAG
>JBAVWM010000093.1:0-6049 GCA_049697815.1 Methanoregula sp.
CGGAGTTACCGGCTTTTTCCCGCACCATGCCCATGCTCGCCGGGCACCCAGCGCCCGCCGTCCCTGGTGAGCTCCTTTTTCCAGACCGGGACGCTCTTTTTGATCTCCTCGATGACATAACGCGAACCGGCGTACGCCTCCGGGCGGTGGCCGGCGCTCACCACGATGATAAGGATGTTCTCGCCGACAGAAAGCCTCCCGATCCGGTGGATGATGTCCACGTGCAGGAGCCGGAACTGCTCTGTGGCCTCCTTTGCAATCTTCTCCATCTCTGCAACCGCGACGTCGCGGTAGGCTTCCAGTTCCATCTCGGTGATGTTGTCGTCGCGGACGATCCCATCAAAAACAACCACCGCACCCGTCCCGGGCTCCTTTGCCGCCGCAATCAGCGCCCCGATATCCACGTCTTCCGTCTGGACCCGGATCATCGTCCTCACCCGCCCGCAACCGGCGGGAAGACGGCGATCTCGTCGCCATCCGCAAGCCGGACGGCTGCGGCATCCTCGTGTTCCACCCGCTTCCCGTTCCGCATCACGATGACAAACTCGTGGAAATTGCCGTGTTCGTCAAAGATGGCATCGTAACCTTCCTTCTTCTTCCCGGCAATGTCCCGGACAAGGGAGAGCAGGGTCGTCCCGTTCTCCGGCTCCGCGGGAATATCCGTACCGAGCAGTTCCCGGAAGCGGGCAAAAAAACGTACTTTTACCGTCATTTTTTCTTTCCTCCCTTTTCCGGAGTGTGACCCCCGCATGCCGGGCAGCAGGGAATCCGCTCGGCAGTAATCTCGTCGGCACGGCCGGCAAGGCCATCCCAGATAAAGAGCCGGCCGGTCAGGAGGTCTCCCGATTGCAGGAAATACTTGAGCACCTCTGTTGCCTGCACCGTCCCGATGACGCCGGGGGTTGCGCCGACCACCGGGAAGACCTCCCGGGGCGGGGCCTTGGGGAAAATGCATTTCAGGCACGGGGTTTTTCCCGGGAGGATAGTGGTGGCCTGCCCGTAGAACCCGCGGATGGCGCCGTGGAAAAGCGGGATATTCTTCCCGATGGCAACATCGTTGAGCAGGTAGCGGGTGGGATAGTTGTCCATGGCATCCACGATCCCGCCCGCATTGCCGACGAGCCGTGCGGCATTGGTCTCGTCGATCCGGGTATCGATGGCATTGACCTGTATATCCGGGTTTATCGCAGTAAGCTTCTCTTCTGCCGACACGGTCTTCTTCTTCCCGATATCGCAGTCGGCATGGAGGATCTGGCGGTTCAGGTTGCTCTGGTCAACAACATCCATATCAACGATCGTGATCGTCCCGATCCCCGCAACGGCAAGGTAGAGGGAGACCGGCGAGCCAAGCCCGCCGGCGCCGGCAATAAAGATATGCGCCTTTTTCAGGCGCTCCTGCCCCTCGTCGCCAAAGAGCATCATCTGCCGCTTATATCGTTCGCGTTCCTGTCCGGATAACATTGCTCACCTGGGGTTCGGTAAAAACCGCGCATCCCCGTACAGGGATGAGCGGGTTTTTTTGGTTTTTTTCATGTTCACATTTACCGGGAGAATTATATATGCGATCATGTGCCGGCACCATTTTTCTGTTCCTTATCATGCAGGGCAGGCGCCGGTACTACTGCTGGCAGGTTGTCTCCTCATGTTCATGGGAGTGCGGGTTCTTCTCCACCCACGGCTCGAGGCCCTGTTTCTTCCGGTAATCGTTGATTGCCTTGTGGATCCCTTCCTCGGCCAGCACCGAGCAGTGCATCTTGATTGGCGGGAGGCCTTCGAGGGCCTCGGCAACGGCCTTGTTGGAGACCTCCCAGGCCTCCTCCAGGGTCTTGCCCCGGACAAGTTCCGTTGCCATGCTGCTCGATGCAATGGCAGCCCCGCAGCCAAAGGTCTTGAACTTCGCGTCGGTAACGATATTGTTCTCGATCTTCAGGAAGATCTTCATGATATCCCCGCAGACCGGGTTCCCGACCTCGCCGATACCATCCGCATTCTCGATCTCACCCACGTTCCGCGGGTTCTTGAAATGATCCATGACTTTGTCACTGTACATTGCAGCCTCCTTCCTTCCCGCCTTTCTGGTACAGGGGAGACATCTCCCGGAGGCGGGAGACCACCTTCGGCAGGACCTCCAGCACGAAATCCACGTCCGCATCCGTGTTCACGTTGCCCAGCGTGAGCCGGAGCGAGCCGTGGGAGATCTCGACCGGCAGGCCGGTTGCGAGCAGGACGTGGGACGGTTCGAGCGACCCGGAGGTGCACGCGCTGCCGGTCGAGGCGCAGATCCCCTCGTCGTCCAGCCAGAGGAGCATGGACTCGCCCTCGATGAACTCGAAAGAGATGTTGATGTTGCCCGGCAGGCGCTTCTCCGGGTGGCCGTTCAGGCGGGAGTTGGGGATCTTTGCAAGGATCCCGCCCATCAGCCGGTCCCGCAGGGCACGGATCTTCCGGTTGTGGCTTTCGATATCTTCAGTCGCCAGCTCGATTGCTTTCCCGAGCCCGACAATCCCCACAATATTTTCTGTCCCGGCCCGGCGCCGGCGTTCCTGGCCGCCTCCGTGGATCAGATTGTCGATCTTCGTACCTTTGCGGATGTAGAGCGCCCCGATGCCCTTGGGACCGTAGAACTTGTGGGCGGAGAGGGAGAGCAGGTCGATATTCTGCGCTTTTACGTCAATCGGGACATTGCCGATTGCCTGCACGGCATCGGTGTGGAACGGGATCCTGTGCTTCCGGGCGATCGCGCCCAGTTCCGCGACCGGCTCGATGGTGCCAATCTCGTTGTTGGCGTACATGATCGAGATGAGAACGGTCTTATCGGTGATTGCCTTCTCCAGTCCGGCCGGGTCCACGAGGCCATACTGGTCTACCGGGAGGTACGTGACGGTGAAACCCTCTTTCTCGAGATATTCACAGGTGTGGAGGACCGCGTGGTGCTCGATCCTTGAAGTGATGATGTGGTTGCCCTTCTTCCGGTTGGCAAAAGCAACCCCCTTGATCGCCCAGTTGTCGGACTCGCTTCCCCCGGAGGTGAAGTAGATCTCATCAGGTCCGGCCCCCAGTGCCGTTGCGACCTGTACCCGGGCAGCATCGATTGCATTTTTTGATTCGCGGGCAATGCGGTAGATCGAATAGGGGTTGCCGAAGTGTTCCATGAGGTAGGGCGCCATTGCCTCCACAACCTCCTTCCGGACATACGTAGTTGCCGAATGGTCCATGTAGATGATGCGTTTGTCTCCCATGCGAAAATTCCGTATCCTGATATCTGCGTTTGTCGTCTGATTATTCTTTCCCATCCGGATGCGGTGGCACCCGGTCTCCCGCAAGATATTTGGTGTGACAGGACAAATCACAATTGTGAATACAATGTATTATGTCAGGACTCATAGTAACGTTAAGGTTGTGTTGTGATGGAAGCCCCCTGCCAGAAGATTGTATGGGATGTCCTGCCGGCCATCCGGGCTGCAATAGCTGTCGAACTGGTCCGGCATGGCGTGTCCCAGGTTGAAGCCTCGCGGATGCTGGAGATCGCCCCCTCCGCTGTCTCCCAGTACCTCTCCGGGAAGCGCGGCTACCGGATCGAGTTCGAGAACGATGTGAAGAAGTCCATCGAGCTCCTTGCCCAGGACCTCAAGGACAAGAAAGAGGTCAACCTTGTCAACCGCACCTGCGACATCTGCCGCCAGTTGCGCGAAGGGAATGACGCGTGTGCCGGGCCTTCCGAACCGCGCTGCGGGTCGTGACATTCCCGGACACTATCCAACAGGCTTTTTTTAGAGACTATCATGACCGTTACGGAAAAATACGAGGATCTCAGGAAAATCATTGCAGGATATGGCCCGATGCTGGTCGCCTACTCGGGCGGCGTGGACAGCACGCTCCTTGCCGCTGTTGCCCGCGAAGTGCTGGGAGAGAAAACCCGCTGCGTCCTCCTCGAGAGCCCGGTCGTGCCCCGGGCAGCAGCAGCACAGGCCCAGGAGATCGCACGCGGGCTCGGGCTTGGGCTGGATAGTATAGCGGTCCCGCTGATGAAGCATGCAGAGTTCTGTAAAAATCCTGCCGATCGCTGCTATCACTGCAAGAAGATCTCGGCAGTCCATCTCAAACAACGGGCAGCAGAACTCGGTTTTGCCTGTATCGCGGACGGGACCAATGTCTCGGATACGGGCGAACACCGGCCTGGCCTCCGGGCATCCACGGAAGAGGGTATCGTGCACCCGTTCATAGAGGCCCGGATCACCAAGGAGGACATCCGGGACATAGCCCGCATGCTTAACCTTCCGGTCTGGCAGAAACCGTCGGCAGCCTGCCTTGCGTCCCGCATCCCGTACGGGGATGCAATAACGGCCTCAAAACTCCAGAGGATTGAAGATGCGGAAGCGTACCTTGCCGACCTTGGGATCGGCCAGCTCCGGGTGCGGCTGCACGGGAATCTTGCCCGCATCGAAGTACATAAAGGGGATGCGGGAAAAATACTGGAGCAGCAGTCCGCAGTGGTCCGGCACCTCAAATCCCTCGGCTTTGCCTATGTCACGCTCGACCTCGAAGGCTACCGCAGCGGGAGCATGGACGAAGTGCTGAAATAACCGGCCCTTTGTTCCCCCTCATCATCAACGGTTGACACCATGTACAGAAAACTACCCTGTATCAAAGTAGATGGCGAGAAATGCGAAAAGGGGCAGCACGAGGTAATCGAGGAAGTCCCCCTGGCTCTCTTCGTCAACGGGCGGCACGTGATGACGGCGATGATGAGCCCGGTGCAGCTCGAGGAGTTTGTCACCGGATACCTTTACACAGAGCAGATCATCAAAAACATTGACGAGATCGAGTCCATCAGGATCGAAAAGAACCGGATGAGCGTCATAACCAAGAACCTCTTCAAGGTGCTGGGCCCGAAAAAGACCATCCTCTCCGGCTGCGGCGGGAGCACATCCTTTATCGATACCGGGAAACTCCCGAAGATTACATCTGATTATACGATCAGCACAGCCGATATCCGGAATGCGGCAAAAACCGTCCTGAACTCCGAGCTCCACGTCGTCACCGGGGGGATCCATATCGTTGCCCTGCTGGACGGGGAGAAGATCCTCGCTGTTTCAGAGGATATCGGGCGGCACAATGCGCTCGACCGCGTCATCGGGCATGCGCTCCGCAATGCGATCGATCTCTCGAGGACCTGGGTCATCGTCTCCGGGCGTATCTCGTCCGAGATGGTGCGCAAGTGCCTCATCGCAAATATCCCCATCATCGTCTCCCGCGGGGCAACCACCACGCTTGCGGTGGAAACGGCGGAAAAAACCGGCCTCACCGTGGTCGGATTCGCCCGCAGCAGCAAGATGGTGGTTTACACCAACACGCAGCGGGTGGAAGGGGCAGGAACAGCTGCCGGCATATCAGCGCCCGAGTGAGTGCCGGAGCTGGCAGAGCTGGCAGGTCTCCCCGCTGCACGGGTCCCCGCACTCCCGGCAGGTGCCAATCGGTTCCCCGATGCTCTTTCCCAGAAATGCGAACTCGACCGTCTTTTTGTTCTCCATGAGCCGGAGCATGGTGCCGGGGTGCCGGTATTCAATCCCTGCGAGCATTGACCGCACCTCCCGCCGCAGGGCATGGATGGCATACGGACATTCCGGCAGCTCCTCCCATACCCCCTGCACCATAAGGTAGGCGGCGATCTCTTTTTCCTGCACGTACATCAGCGGTTTGACCCGCGGGACGAACCGGCCACCGGAGTCCGCGCCGGAGTTCCTGACAAGCCGCATAAGGTCGCCCCGGAGCACGTTCATGAGCACCGACTGGGCCTCGTCATCGAGGTTGTGGCCGGTTGCCAGTTTTGTTGCCCCGGCCCGTTCCGCACCAACAACGAGCGCCTTCTTCCGCAGGATCCCGCAGATACTGCAGGCCTGTAGTTCTCTGCCTTTCAGGATCGTGTCAAGCGAATCGCCGAACAGTTCCCCAAAGGAGACGGTGATATGCTCTAAGCCGAGTCTCCGGACAAGGTCCACAGCGGAACGGACGGTCTCTTCGCGATACCCGCTGATGCCCTCGTCAACGG
>JBAVWM010000094.1:0-8532 GCA_049697815.1 Methanoregula sp.
ATCCAGCCGCTCCTTGACCGGCGCCGCCCGGGCACCGGGCCCACCAGCTCGCCGCGGCAGGAAACCGACAGGGTCGAGATCCTGTCCGGTGTCTTTGAAGGCAGGACCACCGGGACGCCCATCGCGATGATCGTCCGGAACCGGGATGTCCAGTCGAAGGACTACGAGGAACTCCGTGAGGTGTTCCGGCCCGGTCACGCGGACTTCACGTACCATGAGAAGTACGGCATCCGCGACCACCGCGGGGGTGGCCGGAGTTCCGGGCGGGAGACGGTGGGAAGAGTCGCTGCCGGCGCCCTTGCAATGAAATACCTTGCCATGAAAGGGGTGAGCGTGAGCGGGAGGATTGTATCAGTCCACGGCAAGACGGAGCCGGCCGCAATCGAGGCGGAGATCCTTGCCGCGAAAAACACCGGCGACTCCGTGGGAGGTATTGCCGAGATTATGGCAAAGGGCTGCCCTGCGGGACTGGGAGACCCGGTCTTTTTGAAACTGGACGCACAGATTGCCGGCGCCATGATGGGGATCGGTGCCGTAAAGGGTGTCGGGATCGGGGACGGGTTTGTTGCAGCAGGAAGGTTCGGGAGCGAGAACAACGATGCCATGACAAAGGACGGCTTTGCCACCAACCATGCCGGCGGTATCCTCGGGGGCATCTCCTCCGGGCAGGACATTGTCGTGCGGATTGCCGTGAAGCCCACGCCCTCCATTGCAAAGACGCAGAAGACGCGGGACATCCACGGCAATGTCGTGGATATCTCGGTTGGCGGCAGGCACGATCCGTGCATTGTCCCCCGGATCATCCCGGTTGCCGAGGCCATGCTCGCGCTGGTGCTCGCGGATTGTATGCTGGAGCAGGGGAAATACGAGGGATGAAAGAACTTCGTGCAAGAGTCATATACGGGTAATCAGAATGTGAGTGCATGAAAAAGGATGCTGCCCAGGGAGGACTTTTGGCGCTCATCATCGCAATCATCATCCTGATTATCGGATGGTTTTTCCTTTTTCCTGCCGTGTGCAGGGCATTTCCTCTGCAGCTGCCGGGCGGGGGATTCGATTTCTGTTTCTTTTTCCGGTGAGTTTTCAGAACAATTGCCCATTTTTCCGAAAAATTTTTTCCGGAAGTTTTTTTTAATAAAATGTTCCCGGATTTTTTTTGAAAAATCCTTTGACTGTGAAGGAGAACCCCTGGTCCCCAGGAGATACGCCAACAGAATGCACGGAACGACCTGTTGTCACCATTTGGATCGGTCCTTCCATATCCGTCCAGTTCCGGAATGTCCTCACGGATCTAGTGAGGTACACATATATACATAAAGAACACAGCATCCGTCTATCCAAAGCCAGTCTGAGCTACCCGTCGGGATAGTCACTACCGTAGTGTGTAAGGGTTCTCTGCAATATTTTGAGAATGATGGCACCTGAAAAATGGCGCCCGGACTGATTCGTAAAAAAAAAGAGGGTAAAAACATGAGGACAAAAAGTATCGCAGCCGGTATCGTTCCCGGTATCCTGATCGCGTGCATCATAGCAGTTGTCCTGATCTCGGGATGCAGTTCAACATCACCTGCATCCACACCGCCTCTCGCAACTCCCGCGACTCCCCCCACTCCCGCCACACCATTACCTGCAACGGCTCCTCCATTGACGACGGGAGGAACGTGCCGGCAGGGTTTAACCTGGTGTAATGGTCATTGCAGCGATCTCTCCGCAGACATAGGGGATTGCGGGGCCTGCGGCAACCCCTGTCCTTCCGGACAAACGTGCATCGATAGACAGTGTTGCATGAAGGGACAGGCTCTCTGCAATGGATTTTGCAGCGATTTGGCCGATGAGACAAACTGCGGTTGGTGCGGAAATGCCTGCCCGAACGGGTCCGTATTTTATAATTTGAAATGCCTGAATATGAGTATTGTATGCCCTTCAGGACGGACTGAGTGTTATGACGAAAAGTGCTACGATCTCACATCCGACAACATGAACTGCGGCTGGTGCGGAAATGTCTGCCCGGCTTATTCCGGGTGTACTAATTCGGTTTGTGAGGCCATGGATGGTGAAAATATTCTGATGTTTGTTGTAGAATATGGTTAAAACTATGCCGGTATGACCTTCGGGACAGATCGTATGTCCTTCTGGCGGGCACTGTCACGATACCGTATCCGGCAACAATACCTGCGGGGACTTTATTCCCTTGAGATGTGGTTGTTTCGGTTCACATAATTGCGAGCAAATGTGACCAGCGCGATAATGGATGCAATAATTATTATAATAATCAGGAGATCCGTGAAATAACTGAGGTACTTATTAACGACAGAGATGCCCCCCAAAAAATAACCAAGCATCAGGATACTGAGACCCCATACAGCCGAACTTATAAGATTAAATCCTACAAACCTGGGGTAATCCATCTTGTCCACTCCAGCGATGAATGACGGCAGATTCAGGACAGGCATAACCCGGCAAAGGATCAGAGTGACAAGGCCAAACCCCTCCATCTTATCAAGTGCTTTTCGGACATTTTTGTCTTGAAGGACGTTTCGGTATATCCCCCGGAGCATCGCCATGCCGAACAGCCTTCCGCTCCAATAGTTAATCTCGTACCCCGCAAACCCGCCCCCGGCAGCTAGAATAAGCAACCACTCCATGGACAAACCGTTGACTCTTGCAACTGCCCCGGTCAGGAACAAGAACGTGTTGTCGGGGATCAGCCCACCAACAACGGTGGATCCAAGCATGACGATGACAAAGACCATGAGGTACATCCATATCCCGTATTGCAGAAACTGGTTCGAAATCGAGAGGCTCGTAAGAGACAGTTGGATTGCGATGATGGGAAGCACGGATACCAACAATCTCCGCTTCTGGTATATGAAGCTCATCATTTTGAAGGGTCAGGGTTGAAAAACAAAATCCTCTTCACGATATCAGGATGAACAAAACCGGGTGAGAGGTCAGCTGGCATACTGCATCGTACTAAGGCATATACCTTCAACCAGACAAGAAACCACATCAAGTCTGGTGAATATAACCCGACAGGAGATTGTACATGAGCAACTACCATTTTTGTATAGATTGTCAATACATCAAAACCAGGATGGTCCCGGGACTCCATGGAACGCCGGTTCAGGAATTGTCATGCCCGGCACGGTTCAACCCGCTTGAGGGGAAATGGATTTTAGAGGATGGTAAAAATCCGCACCTGTGTCCACGGAACGAGAATTATATTCAACTCCTGAAGCAGGGTGACGAACGCAGACTCCGATGAATGTGCATGCGTGAAGGTTCTTATTGGCGCTGGAATTTTTTGATCCTATAATCAACAAACAGTGACTGAAAAAAATCACCCTTAGTAATACATCCCGCCGTACACCGTTTCGTTCATTACCTTGTAGCGGGTGCCCGCCGATATGACAAAGACTTCGCACCAGTCACCGCTCCGCGTGCCCGGGGCAACAATCTCATCATTGAGAACAGGTTTCCTGCCGTTGCTCATGATATAGTCCGTATACCCGGTATCCGATGAATGGACCCGCATCATGATCCGGGTGGCAAACAGATCCCCCGGGCCGCCCTGGTACAGCAGATGGATCTCCGAAGTCGGGCGGTCCTTGGTGAGCATCAGGATGACCTGCCGTTCCGCCGGCAATGGCCGGATTTGCTCCGGGGTTGGAACAGGTGTGCGGGCGGGTGTTGAGAGGGTCACGGTCACCGGCACTGTCGTGGGTTCGGTTGCAGGAACCGTGGTTGCCGGCGCTGGAGTTCCATAATCGGAGCTGCAGCCGGAAATGAACGCACACACCAGGGTAAGGAGCGCGAACACAAGGAGGATGACACGTTTCATGAAAGGAGGCTTGGGTTTTTCGGTATTTCTGATTTGTGTTCTGGTTATTCCGGCGGTTTTATTGCCGGGGGACGGACGGGATCCGGCCGTCCTGTCACGGACAGGTCTCCCGGATACGCTCATGTGATCCGCCTCCCTATAATCCGGTAATGCTGGAGCTTCTCGTCCTCGCTATTGCTCCCACCCTCTTCATCCTCCTCTATATCTACCGGAAGGACCGCTACGAGCCCGAACCCCTCCACCTCGTTGCCTGGATCTTCTTCCTCGGCGCTCTGTCATGTATCCCTGCAGGGCTCATCGAACTGCTGTTCCCGGAAGGCGTCTTTTCGTCCGTTGTTGTTGCCCCGGTTGTCGAGGAGACTTTAAAGTTCCTTGTTGTCTTCCTTGCGATATACCACCGTCCCGAATTCGATGAGCCCATGGACGGAATCGTGTATGCCACGGCCGCCGGCCTCGGGTTTGCCACCATCGAGAATATCCTGTATGTCATGGAGGGCGGTCTTGCGGTGGGCATCGTCCGGGCAATCGTATCCGTGCCCGGCCACGTGGTCTTCTCCTGTATCTGGGGCTTTGCGCTGGGGATTGCGAAGTTCCGTCCTGAAAACGAACGAACAGGGATCATCGTCACCGGTCTTTTCGGTGCCATGCTCCTGCACGGGATCTTCAACTTCAGCCTCGTAGTGTTCGGGGCTTCCGGGCTGCTCCTGATTCTTCTTGTTATCATCCCGCTCGGCTGGTGGATGACCTGCCAAAACATCGGGTGCGCCCATGCCGACCCGGCGTCAGCGTGCTCGGCAATAAACCGGTCAGCAGCTCTGTCTGAACCTGCCGGGACCACTCCTGCGGGAATGAGTCCCATCCCGTCGGTAAATCCTCCATCATCTTCCGTACCTGCTCTCTCTTTTGGGGCAATAGCGGATGGCAGTTCCCATAGTGCCGGGAACCCGACGCCCCGCTTCTGCACGAACTGTGGCACGCCACAGAAAAGCGGGAGGCGGTTCTGCGAGAACTGCGGGAAGAAATTCTGAACAGGTCCGGTCCTTTTCTTACGATCTCATCATATCCGGAAAGGTATCCCGCCATCTAGTAACTTACATGCCCAGCAGTTTCCTCAGCTGCACGAACTCTTCAACAGAATACTGCCCCCCGGCTGTCGGCGTACCGGTATGGCAGTACACAAACTCCGAGCCGAAGAGGGGGAGGATCGCCCGGGCGTGCCGGAACTGCGAGCCCATCACACCGGTGCAGATCGGTTTTTTCGCGGCAGTGGTAAAGGAGATGAGGTCAATGAGGTCATCCTCGTCCTGCGGGGTGACGATTATCTTCGGGATGTCCCCAAACGCCCTCAGGGTGCGCTCGACCTGGAAGAGTTCGGCAAGCGGGAGCATCCTTGCCTCGTGGCACGAGGCAATGACCCGGTTTCCCGCGGCACGGATTGCAGGGGCATTGGCGGAAAACCGCTGCTCGATATCGATATAGTCCACCAGCGGGACGATGGGGGAGAGCCGGTCCAGCCACTCCTCCGCGTTCCCGAAGTACCGGCCGCCTTCCTGTGCGGAGCGGAGGGTTGCGATGATGGGCAGGGTGACCTGTTCCCGGCAGCGCCGGGCATGCTCCACCAGATCGCCTTCAAAAAGGTCAAGGCGGAGCTCGATGAGGTCGGCACCCGTCTCCTGCGCCATGACCGCGTGCGTGGGATCGATCAGCGCTGCAACGATCTTCATGCGTACCATTCTCTTGTCCTTTTCCCTAAAAAAGGGTACCGGGAACCTGGTCCCGGGATCCTGCCGGACAAATGCTGACGGGCCCACAGGGGAACACCCTCATAACAGACCACCTTCTTCTGGTATCTATGACGAGGATAGGTGTTTATTTCATGCTCGCCAATTCCTGATCACCTTCTATGGAAGACGAGAACTCAAATCCGCCACCTCATGTACAGCACCGGTGCACCGGCCGGATTTGCAGCAATCGCCATCATTCTCCCCCTCCAGTGTCCCCTCGTGAAGCTATGACAATCTTTCTCCCGTAACCGGTGGTTCAATGACCCCTGTACTCCGTTCCAGAAAACCAGGACTTCCAGAACTCCTTGCACCGGCAGGTTCGCCGGCATCGCTCCGGGCTGCCATTGCTGCAGGTGCCGATGCGATTTACCTGAGCGGGAAACAGTTCGGCGCCCGGAAATATGCTGCAAATTTTTCCCGTGATGAGATCACCGAAGGTATCCGGCTGGCCCATGCCCGCGGGGTACGGATCTACGTAACAGTCAATACCCTCATCCACGACCGTGAGCTCAAAGGAGTTGCAGAATACCTCGTCTGGCTCTACGCGGCGGGCGTTGACGCAGTTCTCGTGCAGGACATTGGGGTTGCCTCGCTCGCGCGCGAGATCGTCCCGGACCTCCCCCTCCATGCTTCCACCCAGATGACCATCCATAACACTGACGGCGTGCTCTGGGCTGCGGAGCAGGGGTTCTCCCGGGTTGTCCTCTCCCGTGAACTCCCTCTTGCGGAGATCCGGACCATTGGAGAGAGGACCCGGCAGAGCGGCGTCGGGCTCGAGGTCTTTATCCACGGTGCGCTCTGTTACAGTTACTCGGGCCAGTGCCTCCTCTCTTCGGTCATTGGCGGGAGGAGCGGGAACCGGGGCATGTGCGCCCAGCCCTGCCGGAAGCCCTACACGCTGGTGACGGGCGAGCAGGATGAATACGGCAGACCGGAACGGCTCAGGGACCTGCCTGCATCGGGCCACTATCTCCTCTCGCCAAAAGATCTCTGCACCTACCGGCACCTGCCGGAGCTGGTTCAGGCACCGGTCGTCTCGCTGAAGATCGAGGGGCGGATGAAATCGCCGGAGTACGTTGCGGTCGTGGTCTCCACCTACCGCCGGGCCCTTGATGCAATTGCAGCAGGGGGGTGGAAACCGGCACCGGAAGTGGAGCAGGACCTCCTCCTCGCATTCAACCGGGGATTTACCGGCGGGTACCTGTTCGGTGACCGGCACGGGAACCTCATGTCCCGCAATGCACCGGACAACCGGGGAATATGTATCGGAACGGTGACAAACCAGGACAGCCGGAGCGGGACCGTGACCGTGCACCTGAACGGGACGCTGGTGCCGGCGACCGGTGACGGGCTGCTTTTTTCGGACCCGGCAAAGGGACGGGAAGACTGGGGGTTTTTCCTCAACAACGCACCGGTTGCCAGAGACAAAAAGACCATCACGTTCGGTGTCCCCCGGCCCGTTGCACCGGGTTCCGGGCTCTCCATCACCTCCTCCCGTGACCTGGAGGCAAGGGCCCGGCAGATCCTTGCACATCCCCCGGACGACCTGGTGCGCAACGTTCCTGTCGATCTCAGTATCACCGTCGACACTGAGGGATGTATCAGCATGGAAGGCCGGCTGGAACCGGGATCGGGAAACGTTGTCCGGGTATCATACCAGCCGGATTTCTGCCTTGTACCGGCACGGTCCCGCCCGCTCTCGTGCAACCAGCTGGAAGCGCAGCTCCGGAAGAGCGGCGATACCCCGTTTGTCATCCGGGACTGTTCCATTGCCTACGATGGTACGCTCTTTTCACCGGTTGCTGAACTCAACCGCATGCGCCGGGAGTTCCTGCTCCGGGCAGAGGAGGCGCTCCTTGCCTCCTCCATCCCCTCAGAAGAAGGTCTTGCACGGTCACGCCGGCAGCTGGCCGCTGCATTTCCGGAACTTCCTGCAATGGCAGCTGCCGGCATGGATACGGGTACCACAAAAAAACCCCTGAGCCTCACGGTGTATGCCGATACGTTAAAAGCCGTGTCCATGGCTCTTTTGGAGGGCTGCACCAGCATCTGTTTTGAGCCGGCATTTACGGTACAGCGTCATTCCTGCAGCACGCGGGAGGCTGCGGACCTTATAACAATCCGGCAACAGGCAGCCGGGGCCATGGCACTCTGCCGGGATGCCGGTGCCCGCTTCGTCCTGAAACTCCCGCGGATCACCCGCAACGATTATATCGCTGCAGTGCTGCCCGAAATTCTGCTCCTGCATAAGGACGGCCTTGCAAGGTGTATGGTGGAGAACCCGGGAGCGGCCCGCGCTATCCGCACGCTCCTCCCCGGCATAGTCCTGTCCGGTGCAGCCGGGCTCAGCATCTTCAACCACCGCTCGGCCTGCCGCTTCTCCCCGCCATTCCAGTCCCTCACGCTCTCACCGGAACTCTCCCGGGACGAATGCCGGGAGCTTATCCGTGCTGCACAGAGCGAAGGCTGCAGTGCTTCCTTTGCCCTCATTGTACAGGGTATCAGCGAGGCAATGGTTGCGGAAGACTGCCTCCTTGAGCCCGTACGGCATTGCCGGGCATGCGGGGATGACGGGAGAAACCATGCGTTCTTCGGGATCCGGGACGGGACCGGACACATCTTCCCTCTCCGGACCGATGGCGAATGCCGGACCCGGATAGGCAACGCGGTGGAGACCTGCCTTATTGACCACCTGCCCGCGATCCATGACGCCGGTATCCGCGAAGTCGTCATCGATGCCCGCGGGCGGACCGGCGCCTATGCCGGCACGATGACGCGGATATACCGTGACGCGATGAGCCGCGATGACGCCGGGACCCCTCCGGGGGACGCGCACCCCGGATCCCGGAAAGACCGGATAAAGGCCCTTGCGTACGGAGGAATTACCGCGGGGCACTTCCTCCGGGG
>JBAVWM010000095.1:0-2459 GCA_049697815.1 Methanoregula sp.
TCCCGATCACGATCTATGTCAGGTCACCGGACGGGGCAACGTTATCAGCCCTGACCAACAATGCCGGGACAACGACGTCCCTCCAGGATGTCCCGGTCTCTACAACACCCTATACAACGGGACCGATCTGGGATACCGGACTGCGTGATACCTATCCTCCCGGCGCCTACACGATCTGGGCGGAATCCAATGTCAATTCCATGAATGACAATTATGACGTTTCCGGAAAGACCGTCAGCGACAGTGTCGGCATGGTCATCCAGGAAAGTAACCCGCTCATCGTTCTCAATACCCATACAACAGTCCCGACGACTGTGGCAACACGTCTGCCCACAACGGCCAAGGCTACGGTTACCACCACGGTACAGACCACGGTAACAACCCCGGCCACTGAACTGACAACACCTCCCACGGCCTCTCCGACTGCTCCCCCGACAACCCTCCCGACTGCAACACAGACAAAATCACCCGGGTTTGGATCAGTCCTCGCAGGCGCCGCCCTGCTCCTCGCACTGGCGTGGTCCGTGCGGAAAGAATAACAAATCCTTTTTCGTCACAAGATTTTATTTACCTCCCTCTCCCATTCCGGTGTATGAACATTATAACGACACTCATTAAATCCCGTCACAGCGTCCGGAAATTCAAACCGGACCCTGTCGGGAACCTCGTGATTGCCGATGCCCTTGAATGTGCTGCACGGGCACCGACTGCGATGAATATCCAGCCCTGGCTTTTCGGTGTCCTGAAGGACAAAACGACCCTCTCAAAAATCGCGGCCATGACGGACAACGGCAGGTTTATTGCAGAATGTCCGCTCTGCTTTGCCGTTTTCGGTGAGAAGAAACAGAAGTATTACCTTGAGGACTGCTGTGCAGCAACCGAGAACCTGATCCTCGCGCTGCAGGCGTACGGGGTCAGCTCCTGCTGGGTGGCGGGCGAGAAAAAACTTTACGTTGAAGAGGTACGAAAACTCCTTGGCGTGCCGGAAGGGTACACGCTCGTATCTCTCGTGCCAGCCGGTAACCCGGCGGAAATTACCATTACCCAGAAAAAGGAAATGAAACACGTTACCTTTTTTGAAACCTTCAAGAAAGAATAATCATTTTTAAGGGTATCAGGCCCGGACGCCCGGTGGAGCATAAAATCACGGGTAATGATTAAACCTTCGGTGCATCCTATCATTGATCATGAAAAAGGCGATTCTGCAGGTAGCACTTGATCTTATCGAGCTGAAACGGGCATTGCAGATAGCACAGGAATCGGTTGATGGCGGTGCTGACTGGATCGAGGTCGGGACGCCGTTAATAAAAAGCGAGGGGATGCAGGCGGTCCGCTCGCTCCGGGACCAGTTCCCCCATATCACGATCATTGCCGATATGAAAGTAGCCGACACCGGGGCAATCGAAGTGGAGATGGCTGCAAAGGCGGGAGCGGATATTGTCTGTATCCTTGCCGAGGCTGACGATGCAGTGGTGGCCGAAGCAGTCCGGGCAGCCCGGCTCTATGGTATCCGGCTGATGGCGGACCTGATCAATGCCAGAGATCCAAAGGCCAGGGCACTCCAGCTGGAGTCAATGGGCGTTGATATCATCTGTGCCCATGTTGGCATTGACCAGCAGATGACCGGAAAGGACTCGGTACGCTTCCTTTCCGCGCTTGCAGGAACCGTGCGTATCCCGGTTGCAGTTGCCGGTGGTATCGATGCGGAAGGGGCAGGAGAAGCGGTCCGTCACGGTGCCGGCATTGTAATTGTTGGCGGCTGGATTATCCGGTCCGCGGATGTGACCGCATCAACCCGGAAAATCCGGGATGCGATGGATAAGCCCTCAGGCAAATCCCTAATAAAAAAAACAGGTGATGAAGAGACGCGGGCCATTTTCCTGCAGGTTTCCAGTCCCAATATTACAGATGCGATGTTCCGCAAGGGGGCGATGGCCGGAGTATTTTCCTTATGCGGGAACGTGAAGATGGTGGGAAAAGCGGTTACCGTGCATACGATCGCCGGCGACTGGGCAAAACCGGTAGAAGCCATCGATATAGCGAAAAAAAACGATGTGATTGTCATCAACAATGACGGGGTGACGGATGTCGCACCCTGGGGGGAGCTTGCAACCCGGAGCTGCAAAACAAAGGGAGTCGCCGGGGTTGTTATCGACGGGGCTGTCAGGGATGTTGATGATATACGGGCCCTGAAATTCCCCGTTTTTGCAAAGGCGATCGTGCCCAACGCCGGTGAGCCCAAGGGATTCGGTGAGATCAATGCGGAGATCCGGTGTGCAGGACAGTATATCCGGCCGGGAGACTGGATCATTGGCGACGAGAGCGGGGTTGTAGTCGTGCCGCAGGAACGGGCCTACGAGATTGCACGCAGAGCGCTTGAGGTGAAGAAGAACGAGGAGCGGATCCGCGAGGAGATACGGCGGGGCAGCACTCTTTCCGTAGTTGCAGAACTGATAAAG
>JBAVWM010000096.1:0-2842 GCA_049697815.1 Methanoregula sp.
CCCCCGAGGCGCGCCATGGCGGATTCAAAGGACAGGCGCGTGCGGGTACTGGGTTCAAAAAAGAGGACGGCAAGGATCCTGCCGGAGAGAGCATTGTCATCGAACTTTTTCTTATCGATCTGTGCCGCCTGGTCAAGCAGGCAGTCGATCTCCTTCCGGTCAAAGTCTCCGATGGATATGATATGGTGCGTTGCCACCCCTCCTCTGCATGTACGATCACATTTCGTGTTCCTGCCCTAATTATCTATCTTTCCGCGTTACCCTGCCACGGCTTGCAGCCGGGGACGATAGAGCTGCAGGAATAACGGGCAGGAGCGGGAATGATATTATCCGATCACTACTAATTTTTTATCAGCTCATACCAGTTTTTTGGAGGGAACAATACGATGGACCAGATACCAGTTGCACGACCGGCGATCGGACAGGAAGAGATATCGGCGGTAACGGATGTCCTGAAATCCGGTATGCTTGCTTCGGGCGACCGGGTTGCTGAGTTTGAAAGAAAATTTGCCGATTTCTGCGGTTCGAACCATGCTGTCGCGACAAACAACGGGACGGCAGCACTGCATGCCGCGCTTCTCGCTGCCGGTATCGGCCCGGGCGACGAGGTCATCGTCCCGGCCTTTTCGTTTGTGGCCACGGCATCCGCTGTTGTTATGTGCGGCGCAAAACCGGTCTTTGCCGATGTTGATGGAATGACCTTCAATATAAACCCGCAGCAGGTGGCAGAACGGGTCACTCCCAAAACGCGGGCTGTTATCGGGGTTCACCTCTTCGGCCAGCCGTGCGACATCGAGGCACTGCAGGAGATCTGCGAATCCCACAGCCTGAAGTTCATCGAGGATGCAGCACAGGCGCATGGAGCACTGTACAGGAATGCACGGACGGGCTCCTTCGGGCATCTCGCCTGCTTCTCCTTCTATGCCACCAAGAACATGATCACCGGTGAAGGCGGCATGGTGACCACCAGCGACAAGGCATACCATGAACGCCTCCGGCTCCTCATCAACCACGGGCAGAGCGAGAAATACCTCCACACCCATCTCGGGTACAATTACCGCATGACGGATATCGGGGCAGCCCTCGGGATCGTCCAGCTGAAGAAACTGGAGAAGTTCAATGTACGGCGCCGGAAAAATGCAGAATTTTATAATGCGAACCTCTCGGCGAAAGGTCTCTCTGTCCCGTTTGTCGGCCCTGCAAGGAACCATGTCTACCACCAGTATGTTATCCGGCTGACCGAAGAGTTCCCCATGACCCGTTCCACGTTCATTGAGTTCCTGAAAGCAAAAGGGATCGGGTCTGCAGTCCATTACCCGATCCCGCTCCATCGCCAGCCTCTCTTTGGCCTTGATAACGATCCGGATCCCTGCCCGGTCTCGACCAGTCTTGCAGGATCCGTCCTCAGCCTCCCGGTGCATCCCCTCCTCGACCAGAAGGAACTGAATTACATCTGCGATACCATCAACCGGGTGACCTAGATGAAGGCCGGGGTGATTGGCGTCGGGGCAATGGGAAAGAACCATGTACGGGTCTATTCGGAGCTGAAAAGCGTTGACGAGGTCGGGGTGTATGACCTCAATACCGCGGCAGCGCAGGCGATCGCACGCCAGCATGGCATAACGGCCTATCCTTCTGTCGAGGAGTTCCTGAAAAATACCGATGCTGTCAGCGTATGCGTGCCGACCCCGTTCCATGCCGGGATTGTCCGGCAGGTCTTTGGTGCAGGAAAATCCGTCCTGATCGAAAAGCCGATCTGTGCCACGGCAAAGGAGGCGCACGAGCTGATGCGCCATGCCCCGGCAGGCATTACGGTCGGCGTCGGCCATATCGAGCGGTTCAATCCTGTCGTGGCAGAGATAAAAAAGATCGTCAAAAAGCCGCTCTATGTCGAGATGAAACGGCACAACCCCGCATCGGCACGCGTCACCGGGAGTTCCGTTGTAGAGGACCTGATGATCCATGATATCGATATCCTGCTCAATGTTTTCTTTCCGGAACCCTGTTCGATCCACAGCGCCGGGAACGAGGATGTCTGCAGCGTGCTGATGAACTGCGGTGCGGTTCCCGTTGCCCTTTCCGCCAGCCGCAAGTCCTCAAAGAAGATCCGGATGATCTATATCGAGGAGGAGGAGTTCACGATTGAAGGCGACTTCATGTCGCAGGAGGTCATGATCTACCGGAAGCCCGGCCAGTACCAGTTCGAAGCCGAGCGGTACGTCCAGGAGAATATCATCGAGAAGGTTATGGTGAACAAGCTTGAGCCCCTCAAGCGGGAGCTCTCCACCTTTATCGACTGCGCGAAACGGGGTGCCCCGTTCCCGGTCACGCCGGCACAGGCAATCGGTAACCTTGAAACCTGTGAAAAGATCCGGGCCTCGTTCATGTGAGGGAATGCCATGACGCTTGCATCGCTTATCGGGAAGCGGGGGCCGATCAGAAAAATCGGGGTGATCGGTATGGGCTATGTCGGTATCCCGGCCGCGGCGCTCTTTGCAGATTCCCCGGCCTTCGAACGGGTATACGGGTTCCAGCGCGACTCTCCTTCTTCGGGATACAAGATCGCGATGCTGAACCGGGGGGAGAGCCCGCTCAGGGGAGAGGAGCCGGGGCTTGAGGAGCTGCTCAAAAAGGTCGTGGCAGCCGGAAAATTCCAGTGCACTTCTGATTTTTCGAAAATCGCGGACCTTGATGCGGTGACGCTCTCTCTCCAGACCCCGTTCCTGAACAAGGACGACCTTCGCCCGGACTTCTCGGCCCTGCAAGAGGGTATCCGGCATGTCGGCCGGCACCTGCAGCCCGGGATGCTTGTCGTGCTCGAGTCTACGATCACGCCGGGCAC